>JAGWXN010000585.1 GCA_018969885.1 Betaproteobacteria bacterium
GTATCGGGATCGAACCCCCAGACGGGCCCCACACGTTTGGCCACTTCGTCGCCAAAAAAGCCAGCGACCGTATGTTCCAGCCCGTGATAGCCGGTGCCCAGCACGATCAGTTCGCTCTCAACGAGTGAGCCGTCTTTCATACGGGCGCCGTTCGCTTCGAAGGATGCGATGTCGTCGTACTGAATGAGTCCAATTTCCCGAGAGGCGATCAGATTGGAGCAGCCAACGTTGAAGTAGTAACCGCCGCCGCGTGAACGGAAAAGATAGGGCCAGCCAGTGCCGTCAACGCCACTTGAAAGCCGGAAACCCACCTTTTCAAGGGCATCAAGCAGGGGACGATCCTGCTCGCGCGCCTGACTGGTGAGCGAGCGGTGGCCCTGGAGCGTGATCGGTAACGGCATCGAGGTGTTGATCAGGTCTCGATCTTCGATGGAGGGGCCTTCACCCAGAAACACGCCGTCATAAAGCTGGGCGCTGGGCTCGATCTCGATCACCATCGTGGGATTGCGTTGCACCATCACTGCACGCGCGCCCTGGCCATGAAGCTCCTGCGCCACGTCGTGCGCGCTCGTGCCGGTGCCGATCACCATCACCGGTTTGCCGCGCCAGGCCGCGCCGTCTGCAAAGGCGCTGCTGTGGACGACCTGACCCTCGAAGCGATCTAGGGTTGGGATATCAGGCATTTTCGCGGCGCCACTCACGCCGGTTGCAAGAATGATGTGCCGCGGTCGAAGCACGCGCTCGGTTCCGTCTTCCCGCTGTACATGTGCTTCCCAGTGGGCGCCGGTTGTTGCGCCCGGTCGCCCCGAGCCGTCAATTCGTCTGGCGCGGGTCAGGCGCGTGCGCGTCCAGAAATGAATGTCCATGCACTCAACATAGGTCTCGAACCAGTTGGCGATCCGGTCCTTCGGCAGATAGCGCTGCCAGGTGGACGGAAACGGCATGTAGGGCAGATGATTGCTGTGAAACTGGTTGTGGAGCTTGAGCGCCCGATAGCGTTTGCGCCAGTTATCACCGACTCTTTCCATCGGATCGATCACCAGATTGTCGATGCCCAGTTGATTGAGCCGCGCTGCGACCGACAGCCCCGCATGCCCACCCCCCACGACCAACACCGTGGGTTCGCGATCCTCGAAACGCGCAGCGATGTTACGACGCTCCAGCCAGTTCGGGCCGTTCCATTCGCGCTGATAGACGGGTTCCTCGCGACGCGCACGCAGCGTCTCCTCCTCGTGCCCCCTGATAGTCTCGAGTGCAGTGTGCAAGGTCCAGGCGGTGCGCGAGATATCGCCGTCGGGCAACAACCGCAGGCGCAGCAGCGCGGCTGCCGCACCGGTTTCGGTGTCGAACGTCAGGATGGCTTCCACCGCGCGTACGCCGGCTCGTTCGACGATTCGCGGTGGAGCGCGCTTCTCATCAATCCGGAAGGCCTTCGCCCGCGTGCTCGCGAGACCGCGCGCGAGCGGCGTAGCCAGCGCCCGCCGACCGCTGAGAGTGGTGAGCGACCAGGTGAGCGCCAACGCCTCACGCCAGTGGCTGTCTTCATCAAACAGGCTTGCTACGCGGGCTGGGTCGTCTAGCGCGGCGATGCGGTTCAGTTGG
>JAGWXN010000586.1 GCA_018969885.1 Betaproteobacteria bacterium
CAGAGCAGCAGCAATCGCGCGGCTACCCTCCTGACCCGGAAACCAAGCCACCAGGATCGCAGCTGCACGCTCGGCCAGATCGCCCAGCGCCAGGGGCCGGCCATTGATCAACACCAGCACCACCGGCTTTCCGGTCTCGAGCACGGCCTGGGCGAGCTGACGCTGCACCGGGGTCAGCGAGATGTCATCGACGTCGGTGCCCTCGCCCACGGTGCCGGTCTGAAAGTGGCCCGCACGATCGCCAAGCACCAGGACCACGGTGTCGGAGTCCCTTGCCAGCTGGACGGCCGTATCGATCTCGCTCGTGTCGTCGCTGATGACCTGGACACCAGGCTCAGGCGCCGGCCCGGTTTCGGGATGTCGGACCCGACGGAAGGTCCCGTTCAGGATCCGGCACCCGCGGGCGCCTCTGACCCGGTCAGCACCCAGGCGCCGCTCGATCTCCTCATGGACGGTTGCTGCAAATCGCGGCATCTGCTGCTGCGGAAAGCGCGCGAAGACATTGGTCGGGTAGTTGTAGTTGCCAAAGAGCGCCATCTGCTCGAATGCGTTGGGTCCGATGACGGCAATCCGACCGGCACCCGGCCCCAGAGGCAGCGTGCCATCGTTGCTCAGCAGCACCAGCGACTGCTCGGCCACGGTACGCGCGACCGCGGCATCGGCCTCGCGGTGCAGCGACTGGGGCGCCGTGCCGCCGGCAAAGTCCTCCTCGAAGAGCCCGAGCATGAACTTGTGCCGCAACACCCGAGCAACCGCGCGATCGATCACCTCGAGCGGGAGCTCGCCGCGCTCCATAGCCTCACGCAGACCGTGCATGTAGTACTCAGAGGTCGGCAGCTCAACATCGAGTCCTGCTGCGAGCGCTTTCGCAGCCGCCGCAGGCTTGTCGCGAGCGATCCGATGCTTGGTGAACAGATAGCGGATGATGTTGTAATCGGCCACGACGGTGCCGGCAAACCCCCAGCGCTCGCGCAGCACCTCGGTCAAAAGCCAGTGCGAAGCCGATGCCGGCTCGCCATCGATGTCGTGATAGGCACTCATCACCGACTCGCAGCCGCCCAGGCGAACCGCCATCTCAAAGGGCAACAGGAACACATCGGCCAGCTCGCGCGGTCCGCAGTGCACCGGTGCGAGGTTGCGCCCACCCTCGCCCGCCGAGTGCCCCGCGAAATGCTTCAGGGTCGCGATCACGCCGCGCCTCAGATCGCCCCGGTACTGCAGCCCCTGCACATAGCGGGTGACCAGCGTACCGACCAGGTAAGGGTCTTCGCCGAAGCACTCCTCGACCCTGCCCCAGCGCGCATCGCGGACCACATCGGCGACTGGCGCGAGCCCCTGAAGCGAACCCGCCTCCCGCATCTGCCGCGCAATCACTCCGGCCACCTGTTCAACGAGTGCGGGATTCCAGGTCGCGCCCATGCTGAGGGGCGAGGGGAACTGGGTTGCGCCCTGCGCCATGAAGCCAGCCAGGCATTCGTCGTGCGGAAGAGCGGGGATGCCGAGCCGAGTTTCGTCGCGCAAGAAGCGCTGTACCGCACGCAGCGAACGCCAGCCTTCGGCGGGCTCGATCGGTACTGTGCCGAAGGGTCGGGTGATCTGACC
>JAGWXN010000587.1 GCA_018969885.1 Betaproteobacteria bacterium
GCGGGCGATGGTTCGATACTCGTTGTGGATTCGCGAACGCCCGACTGGGTAGCCAGGGGCACCATCCCGGGCTCGGTCAATCTCCCCTGGAAGCAGCTGAGTCCGGAGGCCGGCGCGGATCCGATGGCAATCGCGGAGATCCTTGAGCGTCAGTTTGGCGCTCTGAGTCAGGAGGGGCTGTGGGATTTCAGTGCGGCAAAAACGCTGGTGATGTTCTGCAACGGGCCCTGGTGCGCGCAGTCTCCCACCAATATCCGCACGCTCCTGAAGTTCGGTTACCCGCCGCAGCGGATCAAATGGTACCGGGGGGGCATGCAGGACTGGGAAAATCTAGGCTTTACCGTCGCACGGTGAGCCCTGCCAGCACGAGCGGCCCTGTGTAGAATGCGCGCCTGCTTGAATTGGGCGAATTCGCGTTGAAAGACCAACTCCACAGCCTGCTCCTTGCGCGCGTCGACGCGCTCCGCCTTGCCGGCGACCTGCCGGCCGGCGACCTTCCGCCGTTTGTGATCGAACCGCCGCGCAATCCGGCGCACGGTGACTTGAGCAGCAACCTGGCCATGGTTCTGGCGAAAGCTGCCCGACGGCCGCCGATGGCGGTCGCCGCCCTGCTCATGGACGGCCTCGAACTGCCGTCGTTCGTGCAGGGCTTTGAGGTACTCCCGCCGGGGTTCATCAATTTCCGGCTACGTGCGGAAGCGGTGCTCGATGTGCTGTCCGACATCCTTGCAGCCGGTCCGGCCTTCGGCCAGTCGGTGCTGAATGCGGGCCAGAAGGTGCAGGTCGAATTCGTCTCGGCGAATCCTACCGGCCCCCTGCATGTGGGCCACGGACGCGGTGCGGCCTACGGCAGTGCGCTGGCGCGCTTGCTCCGGGCCAGCGGCTGCGAGGTCCAGACCGAGTACTACGTGAACGACGCCGGCCGTCAGATGGATATCCTCGCGCTCAGCGTGTGGGTGCGGTATCTCGAGGCGAGCGGATTCCCGATCAGCCTCCCGGAGAATGCCTACCGCGGCGCCTACGTCCGGGACATCGCGGCAGCGCTTGCCGCCCGTTACGGCAGCCGCTTTCAGTCAGCAGGTTCTCTCGCCCTGCCACAAGTCGAAGAACCCGAGGCAAGACTCGACGCCGCCATCGCGACCTGTCGCGAAGCCCTCGGTGGGGAGCGTTACGCCGAGGTCCATGCATTTGCCTGCGACTCCATTCTCGCGGGCATCAAGGAAGACCTCGAAGCCTTCGGGGTGACCTACGACAACTGGTACTCCGAGCGAAGCCTCTTCGGCAGCGGCCAGATCGACCGCGCCCTCGAAACCCTCAGACAGGGACAATTCATTGAAGTACGTGATGGCGCGCAGTGGTTTCTGTCGCGCCAGTTTGGGGACGAGAAGGATCGCGTCGTCGTGCGCGACAACGGTGCAGCCACCTATTTCGCATCCGACATCGCGTATCACGCCGACAAATTCGCGCGCGGCTTTTCCACCGTGATCAACATCTGGGGCGCCGATCACCACGGTTATATTCCGCGCGTCCGGGCCGCGCTGACGGCACTGGGGCTCGAGCCGGCGAAGCTTGAAATCCTGCTGGTGCAATTCGCAGCGCTTT
>JAGWXN010000110.1 GCA_018969885.1 Betaproteobacteria bacterium
GTGGTGGAGCGGAGGAGGATCGAACTCCCGACCTTCGCATTGCGAACGCGACGCTCTCCCAGCTGAGCTACCGCCCCACAGCCTTGAAATAATATCATGGCGGCCTTCGCTCAAGTCGACGCCTACTTTCTTGCCCGCGCCGCCACCAGGACACACACCCATGACACCCAGCCAGGAAGCCGACTACATCACCAGCGAATACAACCCACGGCTGTCGATTCCAAACGTGCCGGAGATCTTTGCTCGATGGGTGGCAGCGGGCGCGGCAGCTCGCGCGGCCTCGCCTCGGGCGAAGCTTGATCTGGCTTACGGCCAGACCGAGGGCGAGCGCCTGGATCTGTTTCCGGCCGCAGAACCCGGGGCGCCGCTACTCGTTTTCATCCACGGCGGCTACTGGCGTGCCATGGACAAGTCCGACTTCTCCTGGGTGGCACCGGCATTCGCCGAGCGTGGCATCAGCGTCGCGCTACCCAATTACACACTCGTGCCCAAGGTCTCGATCGAGGAGATCGTACGGCAGATCCTGCGCTCGCTCGCCTGGCTGTGGCGACACGGCGAGCGCCTGGGCTTTGATCCGAACCGGATCGTGGTGAGTGGCCACTCCGCTGGCGGTCACCTCACGGGCATGGCGCTCGCGGCTCGCTGGCCTAAGTGGGAGGCCGACCTACCGAAGGATCTGGTCAAAGCGGGCCTGGCGATGAGCGCGCTCTTCGATCTTCGACCCCTCATCAAATCGCCCTTTTTCAACAACGACTTCAAGCTCGATGATGCCCAAGCCCGAAAACTGAGCCCCGCGCTGATGACCCCCGCGACACGCGCGCCAATCATGACCACGGTGGGTGGCGACGAAAGCGGCGAGTTTCATCGGCAGAACGGATTGGTGCGCGAGCGCTGGCCCCGAGCGTTCGCAGGCGATATTGCCATGCCTGGCTACAACCACCTCACACTCTGCGACGCACTCGCCGAACCTGGAAACCCGCTGTTTGAAGCCGCAGCCAGACTGTGCCTGGCGACCGGCAATCAACGCTGACGAGCACGCCTGCTGCCTGGCAACCAGACGCCTGAGCCGCACGCCCGACACGGCAACGGCAACCGAACCGATGCGGCCCCTCAGCCCTGCCCTGCTGACCCGTTCAGTGCTTCGAGCACACGCAGAAGCGACGACGTATCGTCTCGCCCCCAACCCTGCCCCACCAGCGCATTGAGCTGCTGCGAGGTCATTGCAGCCGCAGGCAGCGACAACCCGAGCGCCTGCGTCATCTCGACGATGAGCGCGAAGTCTTTCTGATGCAGGCGCGCCTCGATGCCCGCCGAAAAATCGCGACCGGCCATTTTCGGACCCATCAGGTCAAGCATGCGGCTGCCAGCAAAGCCCGCCTGCAGCGCCTTGAGCACCTGTGCCACGTCCGCGCCATTACGCCTGGCAAACAACATGGCCTCGGCAATGCCCTGAATGTTCACCACCTGCACCAGCTGATTGCAGGCCTTGGCCACCTGACCATCACCGTGGCCACCGATGTGCGTGATTGTCCGGCCCAGACACCTCAGTAACGGCAGTACCGCCTCAAGCGTTGCCGCCTCGCCACCCACCATCATCGACAGCGTCGCTTCACGCGCGCCCTTCTCGCCGCCCGAGACCGGGCAGTCGAGCATCCGGACCTGCTGCCGTGCAAGACGCTCGGCCATGGCACGCGTGGCCATCGCTGAAATGGTGGAGAAATCAATGACCGTTGCACCCGGCGCAAGGCCTGCCGCCGCACCACCTTCCCCGAAGAGCACATGCTCAACATCTTCGGTGCGGGTGACGTTGGTGCAAAACACCTGCGCCCCTTGAGCTGCTTCAGTCGCGGTGCCCCGCAGTAATGCACCCCGCGCAACCAACTGCTCGGCTGCCTGAGCGCGCCTGGCAAACACCTGTACCCGATAACCCGCATTGAGCAGATGCCCGATCATCGGCGAGCCCATGGCACCGATACCGACAAAGCCAATGACCGGCTTCACAGATTGAGATATTTCGGTAACCACAGCGTGATGGCAGGGAAGGCGATAAGCAGTGCGAGCCGCAGGATGTCTGCGAACAAAAAGGGCATCACGCCCCGCCAGATGGAACTGGTCGGCACATCGGGCAGCATGCTGCTGATCACGAAGATATTCATACCGACCGGTGGACTGATCATGCCGATTTCCACCACGCACACGATCAGCACACCGAACCAGATCGGATCAAGCCCAAGGTGCACGATCAGCGGAAAGAAGATCGGCACTGTAAGAAGGATCATCGACAACTCTTCCATCGCCGTGCCGAGGATCACGTAGATCACGCAAATCGCCACCACCACCATCATGGGGTGCACATTGAACTGTGAAACAAAGGTCTGCAGATCCTGCGGGAGCGAGGTGAAGTTCACGAAGTTGGCGAAGATCGAGGCGCCGATGAGAATCGTGAAGAGCATGGCAGTCATCTGCGCCGATTCGGTGAGCACCTCGAGCAGGATCTTCGGTGTGAGCCGCCCGCGCGACAGCGCAAACAGAAAACCGCCCATTGCCCCCACGCCTGCCGCTTCGGTCGGGGTGAAGAGGCCGCCATACATGCCGCCCATCACAATGATGAACAGAACGATCACACCCCAGATATGGCGAAGCGCCACCAGCCGCCCCGCCCAGCTGGTGCGCTCCCCCGGAGGCCCCAGCGACGGGTGACGACGTACGCAGTTCCAGGCTGTGCCCAAATAGAACAACGTGGCAATTGCGCCCGGAATGACACCCGCCGCAAACAGCGCGCCGATGCTCTGCTCGGTCATGATGCCGTAGATAACCATGATCACCGACGGCGGAATGAGAATGCCGAGCGTTCCACCTGCTGCAATGGTGCCAGCCGCAAACGCCTTGTCGTAACCGAAGCGCCGCATCTCGGGCATGGCCACCCGCGCCATGGTGGCCGCAGTGGCAATCGACGAACCGCAGATGGCGCCAAACCCCGCACACGCCAACACAGTGGACATGGCCAAGCCCCCGCGGCGATGACCGATGAACGAGTAGGCGGCCTGATACAACTCGGTTGACATGCCGGCGCGCGTGACGAGGTTGCCCATCAGAACGAACAGGGGTACTACCGACAATGTGTAGCTCGCCACATCCATGATCTCGGTGGCGGCTGACGAAAACGCAGCCGGTACCGACCGCATGAGTGCGATACCCACAACGCCCACTGCCGCCATGGAGAAAGCGATGGGAACCCGCAGCGCCATCAGCGCAAACATGGCGGCAAATCCGAGCAGCGCTTCAATCAAAGCGTGCTACCCGCCGAGCCAGACTCGGTCTGCGACAGATTGCGATACGCACTGACGGCCACCACCGCGTGCATGACGGCGGTGGAAAGCAGCATCACCGAGGCTGCCTGAATGAATGGCCCGGTGGGGATCTGAAGCTGGGCAGTGGTGTCGCCGTCTTCAAACACCCGCGCCGCGCGCCCATGAATAAGCCATGCGCCACCCAGCACCAGGAGCGAACAAAAGGTGTTTGAGATGACCCGTTGCCAGCGCTGCAGCGGCGCAGGCAGCATGGGGTCCAGCAGATCGAAAATGACATGCTCGCCCGCAAGTGACACCAGCGGCATGGCGATGAAGATGGTGCCGAGCATGCAGAGCTCGGTGAGCTCGACGCTGCCCGTGATGGATGCGCTCAGCAGCTTTCGCCCCACCACGTCGGCGAAGGTGAGCAGCATCATGAGAAACAGCGCAATCGCTGCGCCGGCGCCCAACAGCTTTTTGAAAGCATTCATCAGAAATGGCACGGGCCGACTGACAACAGCCGGCCCGCAGCAGGTTTGTGATCTGCGTTACTGGAGCTTTGCAATTTCAGCGCGGAATTCGCGGATGACCTGATCGCCATCAGCCAGGCCTTTTGCCTTGGCATCGGCCACCCACTTGCGCTCGAGCGCGTCAGTTTTAGCCTTGACCTGGTCGACGAAAGCCTTGTTCGCGACCGTGTGCTGCACGTTGTTCGCCTGCATGAAGGCGGCGCCCAGGCGGTCGGCCTTGTCCCAGGCACGACCGAAGAGGCGCGCTGCGTACTCACCGGACAGCTTGGTCATGGCGGCCTGGTCGGCAGGCGAAATCTTTTTCCAGGCCCCTTCGTTCATAACGAAAGCGAAGCTGGTGTTGTAGAGGCCACCGGAGAACGTGGTGCGGTGCTTCACCAGTTTCTCGAGCTTGAACGACTCCACCGACTCGGCCGGGAAGAACACGCCATCCATCACGCCCGAGGACAGCAGTTCGTACGACTGGGGCGCTGGCCGAAGCGTGACGTTGATGCCCATGATCTTGCCGATTTCATTGACCATGCCACCGCCCACGCGGAACTTGAGTCCGTCCAGATCGGCGAGCGAGTTCACCGCGCGCTTGGTGTTGATGATCATGCCAGGGCCATGAGTGAACACCGTGATGACGCGCATTCCCTTATGCTCGCCAGCCTTGCTCAGATGGCGTTCGTAAATCCGCTGGTACGCCACCGAGGTGGACTCAGCCGAATCACCCAGAAAGGGGAGTTCGGCCACCTGGGTGAGCACATAGCGGCCCGGTGTGTAGCCATGAACAGAAAAGGACACATCGGTGAGACCGTCGCGCACTGCGTCAAATGTTCCGGGCGGCGCAGTGACCGGCTTGGCGAGCGCATTGCAGCGAACCCGCCCCGCGGTGGCCTCGGTGACCTGGGTGCACCAGTCGGCCTGCGTCACCGTGAGTGCGTGGGTGGGAGGCACCCAGCTGGAGGTGGTGAGCGTGACTTGTGCCGATGCCGCGGCGGCGAACATAAGCGATCCGACGGCAAGAACGTGGCGGGCTGAGAACATCAGGCGTCTCCCTGTAAATTGATCGAACGGGCTGAGTCAGTGACGCAGGACCGCTGGATTATATGTCCGAGGCAAGCGTCGAAAAAAAAAGCGCACATCGCTGTGCGCTCCAATGGCAGCGGTGCTGCCTCTCCTCCTCCTCGATACACCTGAGGATGCTGATTCGTGAGAACCAGATCCAACGGAGGCGGATGCTCCACGAAATTCCTGACGATTACAAGTCGTTACAGGTTCCCTGAACGGCTGGAAACGCGCTGCATTGCATCAAAGCAAACTATTTTTCATTTATAGAAACCAATATTGCGTCGCAACATCAAGGTTTACCCTCCTAGGGTAAACCCCGTCCAAAATGATTGCGGCAAGTGGGCAAGACCGCCTCACCAGGCACTCAGCGGGTGCGATCAACCCAGCGCAGCAGGCCCACTGCGACCACGAAGGCCACAATGCTCGGAATACTCACGGCAAGCAGGGGTGACCAGGTATTGAGCAGTCCCAGATGGCTGAAGAGGCCATTGAGGAAGTGGAAGGCCACCCCCAGCATGATGCCTGCGAAAACCTTGTAGCCGATGCCCCCCGCTCGGCTCTGCAGATACGCGAAGGGGAGCGCCAGCGCCATCATGACGATGACCGCCAGGGGATACACCACCTTCTTCCAGAAAGCGATTTCGTGCAGCTCGGTGTTCTGCTGATTTTCCCTGAGATGCCGGATGTAGTTGAAGAGATTGATCGCCGACATGCGCTCGGGCATCACCATGAGTACCGAGAGCAGTGCGGGCGTGAGCTCCGATGTCCATGTGCGGCTTTCCGCCGACGCGCGCTCCGTACGAAGCAGCGGCAGCGGCTCCTGCGACTCAACAGGGTGGTAGAGCGTGGTCGTCACGCCAGTGAGCTCCCACGCACCCGGCCCGGAGAACCGGCCCTTCTCGGCCTTCACCACCTCGGACAATCGCATCTGCTGATCGAATTCGAGAATACGGACGCGGCGCAACGTGGCATCAGGCATCAGTTCGCCGACGTTCACGAAGCGAATTCTCTGCACATCGCCAGCGGGATCGCGCAACGAATCGCGGATCCAGAGCCCGGAGCGCAGCTGCCCACCCACCGCGCTGCCGAGCGACGATAGCCGAAGCTCCTGGGCGAGTCGTTCTGCAGGCGGCGCGAGAGCTTCGCCCACCAGCGCGGTGAACACTGCCAGCCAGGCCCCCAGACGAATCAGTTCGCCCAGTGCTCTCGTTCGGCTGAGCCCGGAGGCACGCATCGCAGTGAATTCGGAGTGCGCCGCCAGCTGAGCGAGGGCATAGACGCTGCCAATCAACGTGGCAATCGGCATCACCTCGTAGGTGCGTGAAGGCAGAGTGAGCAGCACATAGATGGCAGCCGCGGCGAGGCTGTAGCCCGCGCGTCCCACATCATCGAGCTCATTGATGAAATCGAAGAATGCAAAGAGCGCCAGAAAAGCGATCAACACGAACACGACCGCCGTGGCGATCTCGCGTGCCAGATAACGCCCGATTGTGGAGCCGCCCAGGAACATGGCGTCAGGCTGCTCCCGCCGCTGGCCGCGACAACACGCGCCTCAGCCAGCGCCGAGGCAGCCGGATCCGTCGCCAGAAGAGAAACACGATCACCACCGCGAGTGCGGCGTGGACCACCCATACCCCTACCGAGAACGGCACCCGCCCCTGCCCAATCCACGCGCTCACCACCGAGAGCATGTTGTTGTAGACGACGTATATCAGGAGCGCGAGGATCAGGTTGATTGATCGCCCCAGCCGCGGATTGACCGCTGACAGCGGGATCGCGAGAAGCGCCATCAGAAACGCCGACACCGGCAGGCTGATTCGCCAGTTAAGTTCGGCCAGGTTGACGCGACTGGGGTCGGCGAGAAGTTCAAATAAGCTCATGGTTCGGGCGCTGGCCCCTGCCCCGGAGACATCGGCCCGTCCCTCCAGCAGCAACCCATAGCGCTCGAATTCCATCAACCTGAGGCTTCCCGACCCAGGCTCGCCGTCGTAGCGACGCCCCTTCTCCAGCACCAGATAGCGGTCGCCATTGGGCATGACCTCAATCTGCCCCCGCTGCGACACCACGATCACCTCTCGCTGTGGGTCGATCTGCGAGACAAAGACATTGCGGACCTCGGTGTTTTCGTCGTTAAGCGACTCCACATAAAACACCCGACCGGCAGATGCCGATTCACGGAACTGCCCCGCCGAGACCCGTGAAATATCTTCCCGCTGCGAGAACCGGGTCTGATATTCGTTTGACTGCTGAGTGGCCCACGGGCCGCCCACAAACGCAACCAGCGCCACCAGCACCGCCACGGGCGTAACGAAACTCAATACCGGGCCCACCCAGTCGACCAGGCTGCGGCCGCTCGAGAACCAGATGACCATTTCCGAATCGCGATAGGCGCGTGTGAGCGCCATCAGCACCGATACGTAGACGGTGAGCACCAGCAGCACCGGCAGCAGGTTGATTGCCCCGAAGGCAATCATGGGCAGCACGCTGGCGGTATCGGTCAGTCCGTTGGCGGCGCGTCCCAGCCAGCGGATCAGTGAGGTGGTGACCATCACCGTGAAGAGCGTGGCAAAGACAACGCCGGCCAGGTTCGACAGGTCGCGCCGCAACGCTGTCTTGAAGAGCATCGCGCGAACCCCTCGCTATAATCGATCGGTTAAGAGAACAGGCCGAGGAAAACTCAATGCAATTTAGCACAAAGACCCTGTCCGCCGACCGTCTGAAAACCGGTTGCGTAATCGTACCGGTCGTGGTCGGCGAACCGCTGGCAGGCGATGCCCGCGCGATTGATCAGGCGCAGGGCGGGCGGCTTGCCGCGGTCATTGCGCGCGGCGATCTGCAGAAAAAAGCGGGTTCCACGGTCATGCTCCACCTGGAGGGCGCGCTGCAGAGGGTGCTCCTCGTGTCGGTGGGCGGCAGCGCCGAAGTCACCGAAAAGAGCTACACCGATGCGGTGGCTGCCGTCTGGCGGGCACTCGCAAGCGCGGCAGCCGATGAGGTCGTGTCCCTGCTCCACGAGGCGGCCGTGTCACAACGGTCCCTCGAATGGAAGCTGCACGCCCAGGTCATGGCTGGTCGCGAAGCCGCCTATCGCTTCGAGTCCATGAAGAGCCGCAAGGACTCCCCACCCCGACGACCCCGACAGGTGGTTTTCTCGGTCGCCCGCGCCCAGCAGGCCGCCGCTTCGCAGGCAGTCGCGCGTGCGCAGGCGCTTGCCAACGGAATGGACCTCACCCGCGACCTCGGCAATCTGCCGCCCAACGTCTGTACGCCCACCTACCTCGCCGATCAGGCAAAGAAGCTCGCCCGCGAGTTCGGCCTCAAGATTGAAGTTCTCGACACCCGGCAGATGCAGGCGCTCAAAATGGGGGCGCTCCTCGCCGTGGCGCAGGGCTCCGAGCAGCCGCCCAAATTCATCGTCCTGCAATACAACGGCGCATCAAGCCGCCAGCAGCCGGTGGCGCTGGTGGGCAAAGGCATCACCTTCGATACGGGCGGCATTTCGATCAAACCCGCGGCCGGCATGGACGAAATGAAGTTCGATATGTGCGGTGCGGCCTCGGTGCTGGGCACCCTGCGCGCCGTGGCTGAAATGAAGCTCAAGATCAATCTGATCGGCGTGGTGCCCACGTGCGAGAACATGCCGAGTGGCCGCGCCACGCGGCCCGGCGACATCGTCACCTCCATGTCCGGCCAGACCGTCGAGATTCTCAATACCGACGCCGAAGGCCGCCTCATCCTGTGTGATGCGCTCACCTATGTCGAGCGCTTCAAGCCGCGCACGGTGATCGACATTGCCACTCTCACCGGTGCCTGCGTGGTGGCGCTCGGCCATCACCACTCGGGGCTGTTTACCCCACAGGATGCGCTCGCGGCCGAATTACTCGATGCTGGCCGCGACGCCGGTGACACCTGCTGGCGCATGCCGCTCGACGCGGCCTACCAGGATTCGCTCAAATCACGTTTCGCTGATGTCGCCAACGTCGGGGGTCGCGATGGCGGCGCCATCACGGCAGCGTGCTTTCTCGCGCGCTTTACCAAGAAATACGACTGGGCCCACCTCGACATCGCCGGCACAGCGTGGAAATCGGGTGCGGCCAAGGGCGCGAGCGCCCGTCCGGTGCCGCTCCTCACCCGCTTCCTGATCTCGCGTGCCGAGGGATGACGCGGGTCGATTTCCACTTCAACGCGCCCGACCGGCTGCAATACGGCTGCCGGCTGGTGCGCAAGGTTCACCGTAGCGGCGCACGCATCCTCGTATGGTGCGAAGACCCGGCGGCGCTGGCGCAGTTTGACCAGCTGCTTTGGACCTTCTCTGACGCCGACTTCATCCCGCATGTGGTGGCAAGCGACCCGCTGGCTGCCGAAACGCCCGTACTCCTCACGGCCGAGGCGATTGAAACGCCGCATCACGAGGTGCTGGTCAACCTGGGGCGACAAACCCCACCGATGTTCAGCCGCTTTGATCGGCTGATTGAAGTAGTGAGCGGCGATGATCAAGACCGCGCCCTCGCCCGCGACCGGTGGCGTTTCTACAAAGACCGCGGCTACCCGCTCAACGCGCACGACCTCGCTCGCGCCGCCTGATGAAAGACCTCAATATGACCACCGCCCAAGACCCCGCCCAGGCCTCGCTCGCCAAGAGTTTTGAGCCCGGTGACATCGAAGCCCGCTGGTATCCGCTCTGGGAAGGGCGCGGCTGCTTTCGCCATCAGGAGTCGGCGCCGGCTGCCGGCAGCTACTGTATCCAGTTGCCGCCGCCGAACGTCACGGGCACGCTGCACATGGGGCATGCGTTTCAGCAAACGCTCATGGATGCGCTGATCCGCTATCACCGCATGAAGGGCTTGGACACCAACTGGGTGGTGGGCACCGACCACGCCGGCATCGCCACGCAGGTGGTGGTCGAGCGGCAGCTGCAGGGCGAAGGGCTCACGCGTCACGATCTCGGTCGCGGACCATTCCTCGACCGGGTCTGGCAATGGAAACGGCAGTCCGGTGCCACCATCACTCGGCAGATGCGAAGGCTGGGCGCCTCGGCCAACTGGGAATACGCCGATACCGAAGGCGAGCGCGCCGGCTATTTCACCATGGACGACACCATGAGCGCAGCCGTGCTCGAGGTGTTTGTTCAACTGCACGAGCAGGGTCTCATCTATCGCGGCAAGCGTCTGGTGAACTGGGACCCGGTCCTGA
>JAGWXN010000111.1 GCA_018969885.1 Betaproteobacteria bacterium
GGCCGTCGCGACGCGTCACCTGATCCGCACCGCGCTCGATCGCATCGTGAAGGTTGCGTAGCGCGGGCTCGAGGCCACGACCTGCAGCGCTTGCATCATCGACAATCAAAATTCCTGGCGACGCCTTGATTGCGACCGGGGCTTCGATCGAATGGTCATCATGAATTTTTCGGGCGGTAATCGCCCGCCGACCCATCGCCCCATTGACCTTCACCACGGGTTCCCTGCAGGGCACCCAGCGGCGATCGACCGCGAGCTCACCGGCCGACGCCGACGATTGCTCGGCGGGCGTGTGCGGGGAAGCTGCGATCGACGCATCCACCGATTCATGCAACCCGCCATCAAAAATGCGCACTACCTCATCGCCTGCGAGTACCGCGTGCGGCACCCAGACGATGCCCCGCGAGATCGCCGCCAGCTGGCCCACCAGGCTTGACCGACCGCTACCAGGCGGCCCGTAAACGACGAAGTTTCTTTGCGAGGCCAGCGCAATGCCAAGTTGCTCCATCGTGGCGTCGTCGAGTGCGAGGCTGCTGAACGCATCGCTCAGCGGCGGTCGGCCGCATGCGGCGGCATGGGGCAGCGCACGCGCGACCAGCTGTCTTCGATAGTCATCCAGACTCACCGGCGCAGGACCTACATAGCGGCTACGCGACAGCGCTTCCGCCGCGCGGGCACGGCCGCTGTCGGTCAGTGCGAACGTCCACTGCGGAGATGAACGATCGCCGCCCACGGGTTGAATCAATTTGGCCATTCGCAACCTTCTGATCAGAGTTTCCACCAGACAAACCGGGAGCAGCAGCCTTGCCGAGAGGCCCTTGCAATCAATATCGCCCGCGACGTACAGATGCCGCAGTACGAGCTGGTTCAACCAGCCCGGAGCCAGTCCGGTGTCATCGATAGTGAGCGGCGAACGTGGCCCGCTCGTGGACGGGTGCGGATTAGACAGGGGGCCTGCACGATCGAGTTCAGTCATATCCATGGATCAACACCTGTCCAGCCCGGCGCTAGCCGAGCAGATTGAAATAAGCAGCCAGCGCAAATCCTGCGACCCCGGATGTGATGGCGAGCGCCATCGGCAGGCGCGGCGCGGGCTCGAGGAGCGCTTCGGTCCGATTGCCACTCGCATCGCTTGGGCTCATTAGTGGCCATCGCAACCAGCCTGCGATACGCGCCCCCGCCGACAGAAGCTCGCGGTCGAGCAGCGCGTAAACCAGCGCCAGCACGCCGGCCGAGAGCATGACCCCGAGCAGCACCGCCGGCAGGGCGGCGAGTCCAACGAACGCCCCCACCGCGGCCATCAGCTTGGTATCGCCTGCACCAA
The DNA here is from genome assembly GCA_018969885.1 of Betaproteobacteria bacterium. The sequence goes on from JAGWXN010000111.1 coordinate 1,325, forward strand.
TCCAACCGCGTGCATACGGAAACAGCAGCAGAACAAGGGCAGCGACTCCACCGAGGAGGGATGTCTTCAACCCCAGGCCACCGGGCAGGTAGGGGTCAAACAACCCCGCCCCACCCGGCGCGAGTCCGTGAAAGGCCAACGCACCGAACAGCCCGGAAACAGTCAGCAAGTTGGGAATCCGTCGGCTACGCCAGTCACTCACGCAACTGGCAGCAAGCAACAGAACGAGGCCCAACTGCCCGAGCCGAACCATCCAGAGGTCGAACGCCATCAACAACCAGCCCGGAAGGATCCGAACCGTTCCTCACAGAACCCGATGCGCGGCATGCCCGAGACCATCCTGATCAGGCCGGGCAGCCTACTGCCGTGCCGCCGCCGGCGGTCACTGCACCGTTAAGCTTGTTGCAAACCAGCGAGAAGATCGCGTTGAGGTTGCCCCCGGCTGCGGTCACGGCAGCAATGACCACCACCGCCAACAGTCCGGCGATCAGGCCATACTCGATCGCTGTGACACCGGACTCGTCCTGCCAGAAGTTTTTGAGTGCTGTTGACATCTGTTGCTCTCCATCTCGTTGAGTGATGCCGTCCGCGCACGCCGGACGACGACGAAACCCCGTGATCGTCAGATCAGCGGGGCTTCGCATCGCCACACACCGAGGTGTGCGTCGATACGAGAAGCGAGAGTAAGAAGGGGGGAATCCGACCGCAATGTGCGATCGAGCGCAGACTTGCTGCGAAGCAAGCCTGCGGACGCGCGAACGCAAAGCGCGCGGCGAAAACCGCGCGGCGAGCGCTAGTGAACGATACGACCGAAGCGGAATTCGCCGTTCACAAAATCGACCGGGACCTCGTCTTTGGGACCGAATCGCCCCTCGAGAACCAGTCGCGCCACCGGGTTTTCGATGTGCTGCTGAATGGCGCGCTTGAGCGGTCGCGCACCGTAGAGGGGATCAAAGCCCACCTTGGCGACTTCATCGAGCGCAGCGTCGGTGACCGATAGCGTCATCTCGCGATCCGCCAGACGCTTTTCCAGGCGAGCAAGCTGAATACGCGCAATGTTTCGGATCTGGTCACGGCCCAGCGCGTGGAACACCACGATCTCGTCGATGCGATTGATGAACTCCGGGCGGAAGTGCTTGCGGACCTCGCCCATCACGGACTCCTTGATGAGATCGGGATCCTCGCCCGCAAGACGCTGGATGTCGTGCGAACCGAGGTTGGAGGTCATGACGATGACAGTGTTCCTGAAATCCACCGTGCGCCCCTGGCCATCGGTCATGCGGCCATCGTCGAGCGCCTGCAGCAGCACATTGAACACATCGGGATGCGCCTTTTCGACTTCATCGAGCAGGATCACGCTGTAGGGCTTGCGGCGCACGGCTTCGGTGAGGTGCCCACCCTCCTCATAGCCCACATACCCGGGGGGAGCGCCAATCAGCCTTGCCACCGAATGCCGCTCCATGAACTCGCTCATGTCGATCCGGATCATGTGCTCTTCGGTATCAAACAGAAACTCGGCCAGCGCCTTGCAGAGTTCGGTTTTGCCAACGCCCGTCGGCCCCAGGAACAAGAAGGAGCCATAAGGACGATTGGGGTCAGAGAGCCCTGCGCGCGAGCGCCGGATTGCATCGGACACCAGCATGACCGCTTCGTCCTGGCCAACCAGCCGGCGGTGGAGAAAGTCCTCCATCTTGAGAAGCTTGTCGCGCTCGCCCTGCATCATCTTGGAGACCGGAATACCCGTGGCGCGCGACACGACTTCAGCGATTTCTTCAGCCCCCACCTGGGTACGTAACAATCGTGGGCGCGCGGCGTCGCCCTGCCCTCGCCCGGCCTCGGCCTCCGCAGCCGATTTGAGACGCCCTTCAAGTTCGGGGAGCCTGCCGTATTGGATCTCGGCGAGCTTATCGAACTGGCCCCTGCGTTGCAGCTCCGCCATCTCGAGCTTCAACCGATCGATTTCGGCCTTGATCTGCGCGCTGCCCTGCAATGCCGCTTTCTCAGCCCGCAGAACCTCCTCGAGATCGCTGTACTCTTTTTCGAGTTTGCGGATTTCCTGCTCGATCAGTTCCAGCCGCTTCTTTGACGCATCGTCTTTCTCGCGCTTGACCGCCTCGCGCTCGATTTTCAGCTGGATGATGCGGCGATCGAGACGGTCCATGCTCTCAGGCTTGGAGTCGATTTCCATCTTGATGCGCGCCGCTGCCTCGTCGATCAGATCGATCGCCTTGTCGGGAAGGAAACGATCGGTGATGTAGCGATGGGAGAGTTCGGCCGCAGCCACAATCGCCGGATCGGTGATGTCGACACCGTGGTGAAGCTCATAGCGCTCCTGCAGGCCTCGCAGGATGGCGATCGTGGCCTCAACAGTGGGTTCCCCCACCAGTACTTTTTGAAAGCGCCGCTCGAGTGCCGCATCTTTCTCGATGTATTTACGATATTCGTCGAGCGTGGTGGCGCCAATGCAGTGCAGCTCGCCGCGCGAGAGGGCGGGCTTCAACATATTGCCCGCATCCATCGCACCCTCAGCCTTGCCGGCGCCCACCATGGTGTGGATTTCGTCGATGAACAGGATGATCCGGCCTTCATCGGCCGCCACTTCTTTCAGCACCGCTTTCAGGCGCTCTTCAAACTCGCCGCGGAACTTGGCGCCAGCGAGCAACCCCGCCATGTCAAGCACCAGCACCCGCTTGTCACGCAGGGAATCGGGCACCTCACCGTTCACGATTCGCTGCGCGAGACCCTCAACGATGGCGGTCTTGCCGACGCCGGGCTCACCAATCAGCACCGGATTGTTTTTGGTGCGACGCTGCAGGATCTGGATCGCGCGCCGAATTTCATCGTCGCGCCCGATCACAGGGTCGAGCTTGCCCTGCCGAGCGCGCTCGGTAAGATCGATGGTGTATTTCTTGAGCGCTTCGCGCTGGCCTTCGGCCTCCGCACTGGCCACTTTGGCGCCGCCGCGCACCGCGTCAATGGCGACCTCCAGCGGCTTGCGCGCGAGCCCTGCTTCGCGCGCGACCCGAGCCGCTTCGCCCTTGTCGTCAGCAAGCGCGAGCAGAAACATTTCGGTGGCGACGAACTGATCGCCCCGCTTCATAGACTCTTTTTCGGCCAGATTGAGCAGGTTGACGAGTTCTCGGCCGACCTGCACGTCGCCGCTGGCCCCCGACACCTGGGGCAGCCGTTTGATGGCGGACTCCGCCGCCGACTTGAGCGGGCCGATCCTCACCCCGGCGCGTTCGAGGAGCGCGCGCCCCGATCCGTCGGTCTGGGCGACAAGCGCCACCAGCAGATGCAGCGGATCGATGTACTGGTTGTCGTTGGCCAGCGCGAGACTCTGGGCCTCGCCGAGCGCCTGCTGAAGTTGCGTAGTGAGCTTGTCGATGCGCATGTCGCGATATCCTTTGTGGTCGCCTTACCCTTCCCACTCGACGTGCGGGTTATTGCCGCCGATTTCAAGCCCTCCGGAGCCACGCTCATGACCGTCCGACTGTTCGAACCCCTGTCCCTGCGATCGATCCAGCTGCCGAACCGGGTGGTGATTGCGCCCATGTGCCAGTATTCAGCGATCGACGGTTGTGCTCAGGCTTGGCATCTCGCCCACCTCGGGCAGCTCGCTCTGAGCGGGGCCGGGCTCCTGATCCTGGAGGCTACCGCGGTCGAGCCACGGGGCCGGATCACGCCGGGCTGTCTCGGTCTTTACGACGATGCCTGCGAAGAGGCCCTCGGGGGCGTGATCCGCATGATCCGCAGTGTCTCGCCAATACCCCTTGCGATCCAGCTCGGCCACGCCGGACGCAAGGGCTCTAGCGGCCGGCCCTGGGAGGGCGGCGCGCTCATTCCGCCACACCACGGCGGCTGGAAGCCGGTGGCGCCCAGCGCGGTGGCGCTCAAAGACGGGGAAGCAGCCCCCGACGAACTGGGGCACCACGACCTGGCGCAGATACGCGAAAGCTTTGTTGCAGCGGCCGCCCGCGCCGACCGGCTGGGCTTTGATGCCGTCGAGGTCCACGCCGCGCACGGCTACCTGCTGCATCAGTTCCTGTCGCCCGTTGCGAATCATCGAACCGATGAGTTGGGTGGGCCGCTCGACAACCGCATGCGCTTTCCGCTGGAGGTGATTGCCGCGGTCCGCAGCGCCTGGCCCGCGCACAAGGCACTCGGGGTCCGGCTGTCGGCCACCGACTGGATCGACGGCAGCGGCTGGGATGTGCCGGACGCCTGCGAGTTTGCGCGGCGCTGCGCGAGCTTGGGCGTTGACTGGATCGATGTATCGAGCGCGGGCATTTCACCCCGCCAGAAGATCACGCTCGGCCCGGGTTACCAGGTGCCGTTCGCGAAGGCCGTCCGCGCGGCGGTCGACATCCCGGTCATGGCAGTGGGCCTCATCACCGAGCCCCAACAAGCCGAGCAGGTGCTAACGGATGGCAACGCCGACCTGATCGGCATTGCACGCGGCATGTTGTACGACCCGCGCTGGGTCTGGCATGCTGCCGCAGCCCTTGGGGCCGAGGTGCCGGCGCCGCGCCAATACTGGCGCAGTCAGCCGCGCGAGCACCCTCGCCTCTTTGGCGATGTCAGAACCGCGCAGCGTTAGCGGGCGGGGCCGGTCAGCTCGCCATCAGCCGGTAGCCAAGCGCTGCCGCGGCGAGCGAGCCAATGAGATGCAATGCAGAGTGCGCCGCGGCGGCCAGCATCTCGCCCCGCATGAGAAGTGCCAGCGACTCGGCCGAAAATGTTGAGAACGTGGTCAGTCCGCCAAGGAACCCGGTGGTCATGAAAAGCCGCCAGGCGGGCGAGAGTTCGGGATGGCGCACCAGCCAGGCCATTGCCGCACCCGCCAGCAGCCCTCCCGCCAGGTTGGCGGCCAGGGTGCCGAGCGGCAGTGCGGGCTGTATCCCATTCAGCGCAAGCCCCAGCCCCCAGCGGAGGCACGCGCCCAGGGCGGCGCCCGAGGAGACCGCGCACAGACTGATCAGGGTTGAAGACATCGGCGTCAGTTAACCAGCCAGGGTGGACGACGTCGGACGCTCTTTCTTGCGGCTGCGCTGCAACACGCTCGCGCGCGCCCAGCGTTTATCGCGCCCGCTGGCCATCGGAGGGCTGGGCGCCGAGCGGATCGGGCGCAGCCCCCCAGCGCGCAGCCGCGTCGTCATCGGTGCTGCGCGCATCGACCCAGCGCGCGCCTTGCGGGGTCTGTTCCTTTTTCCAAAACGGTGCCCGAGTCTTCAGAAAATCCATGATGAATTCGCAGGCAGAAAACGCATCACCCCGATGCGCCGATGTGACGCCCACCATCACGATCTGATCAGTGGGCCGTAACTCACCGAAGCGATGAATGATGAGCGTGGCATTCAACCGCCAGCGGGCATGCGCCTGGGCGGCAATGTCTTCCAGGGCCGCTTCGGTCATGCCCGGGTAATGCTCGAGCGTAAGCGTAGAAACACCGCTGCCATCGTTGACGTCGCGCACAGTGCCCACGAACGCAGCCACGGCCCCTACCCCGGGATCGCCCGCACGCAGGGCGTTCACTTCAAGACCCAGGTCGAAGTCATCCTGCTGAACACGCACAATGGAACGGAGGGCATTCATGCCATGCAGCCGCTTCAGCCGCCGGTGACGGGCGGAAACACGGCCACCTCGGCGCCCTCTGCAAGCGGCGTCTCCGGATCGGCCAGTTTTCGATTGACCGCCATGCGAAGCGCGCGACCGGGCGCAAGCGCCTCCGACCACACGCCCCCACGATGAGCGAGCCAGGCGCGTAGCTCGCCTGCGCTTTGCACCTCAGCAGGCACGTCCACCGACTCGCGTTCGGTGCCAAGCGCTTCGCGGAGCGCTGCAAAATAAAGCATTGTGATCTTCATGCGCCCAGAGCCGAGAAGGCGATAAAGCGTACGGTATCGCCCGGGGCGATGGCGCGCCCGGCGGGGTTATCGATCAACCCATCGCAGCGAACGGTGGAGGTAAGCACGCCCGAGCTTTGATTGGCGAACAAATCGAGCCCGCCTCCGGCATTGAGTGCAACCCGCAGAAACTCACGCCGTCGGTCGGGCTTGGGCCATGCGAAGTCCGCTCGCATGGGCAGCCGGGCAACCTCCACATCGGTCACGCCCTGAAGGCGAAGCACAAACGGACGCACCATCAGCAGGAAGGTCACAAAGCTTGAGACCGGATTACCCGGGAGTCCGATGAACCAGGCGTGCGCATCCGGCGTGCCAGCGCGACGCACCCGGCCGAATGCCAGCGGCTTACCTGGCTTCATCGCGATCTGCCAAAGCGCGAGCTCACCCTCGGCTTCGACCGCGGGTTTGACATGATCTTCTTCGCCCACCGACACCCCGCCTGAGGTGAGGATCAGGTCGGCATCCCGTGCGGCCTCCTGCAGCGCCGAGCGGGTGGCCGCGAGTGAATCGGGAACGATGCCGAAGTCGTTCACCTCGCAGCCCAGCGAACGAAGCAGCCCCACCAGAACGAAACGGTTGCTGTTGTAGATGGCACCAGGGCGCAGCGGCTCGCCTGGCATGGTGAGCTCGTCACCCGTAAAAAAACACGCCACCCGCGGGCGACGGCGAACGATCAGCGAGGCCGCACCGACCGACGCTGCAAGGCCGGTCGCCTGGGGCGTGAGCCTGGTGCCCGCGGCCAGCACGACGCTGTCTTGCGCAATATCCTCCCCCGCCCGTCGCACCCATTCGCCCGCGCGCGGCAGATGTTCGAGCACCACATGATCGCCATCGACCCGGACCTGCTCCTGCATCACGACGGCGTCGGCCCCCTCGGGAATAAAGGCGCCCGTGAAAATCCGCGCTGCGGTACCAGGCTCGAGCTTTGCGCCCAACTGCCCAGCCGGGATCCGCTGCGCCACCCGAAGACGCGCGCCCAGCACACCCTTCAGGTCGGCCACGCGCACCGCATATCCATCCATTTGCGTGTTGTCAGCAGGGGGGACATTGAGCCCGGAACGAAGGTCGGTGGCCAGCACACGACCCGCCCCGTCGAGGGTCGACACGGTTTCTGTGTCGGCAAGCGGCGAGACCGCAGCAAGCAGCGCTGCCAGTGCATCATCAAAGGAAAGTAGAGGCGCCTTGTTCATGTCAGTCCGTGGCACGGATCGCCGCAGACGGAGCGGGTAGAGACGCCGCACCGGCGCGACCGAAACGGCCGTTCACCAGGAAACTGCCGAGGAGGATAAGCGCCAGCCCAGCAAACGCATGGATACCCAGACGCTCATCAAGGAAAGACCAGCCGCCCAACACCGCAACCACCGGCATCAGGAACATGGCGATGGCCGCCCGCGTGGCGCCCACCTGGCGCACCAGCAGGTAGTTGAGGACCGCGGGCATCAGGGTGCCGACCGTGGCGAGCGCCAGCAGTGTGAGAAGGCTGCCAACGTCTGGGCGCGAATCAAGCGGACGCTCAAAGATGAAGGCAAGCGGCACCAGGACCGTGGAGGCCGCAACGAACGCACCCGTGGTGAGCGACACCGGGTCAATGTGGCGGAAGCGCCGCATCAGCACCATGGCGGACGCGTAGGCGATGGGTCCGCAAAGCGTGATGAGTTCAGCCACGGCATGCTCGCCCAGCCCACCCAACACCGACGGCCCGATCACCACCACCACGCCGGCCATGCCGGTGGCAATGCCTGCGAAACGGGCCAGCCCAAGCCGCTCATCTCGCAGGAACACCGCACCCAGCAGCAGCGTGAGAAGCGGAATGATGGAATAGAGGATGCCCGACAGCCCGCTTGCGATGGTTTGCTGACCGATGGCAAGCGCGGTGTAGGGCACGGTGATGATGCCCAGCGACGCGAGCGCCACGGCCGTCCGGTCGCGGGGCTCGCGCGGCAACGACCGCCGCATGAGCACCATCGCAACCACGCAAAACGGCAGCGCAAGCAGCACCCGGCTGGCGGCCAGGGTAAGCGGCGGAAGTGCGTTCACCATCAGCTTGTTGAGAATGACCGACGATGCAAAGCTCGCCGAGGTGGCGAGCAGCAGAGCCATCTGCCGCCAGGTGAGCGCCTGCTCGGGCACCTCTCAGGCCCCCAACGCTGGGCAGCGAGCGGCAATGTACTGCTTGAGCATGGGCACATCGGCGGGCATCAGCGCAAAACGCTGCACTTTCGACTCAAGCCCTTCGAAGCCTGCGGGTCGCGGCGCCTCGCGGCCCAGCGCTTCGCGAATGGTGTCAGCAAACTTTGCCGGCAATGCGGTTTCCAGGCAGATCATGGGAACGCCCGGCTCGCGCCATCGCGCGGCCACCGCCAGCCCGTCGGCAGTGTGGGTGTCGACCACCACACCGTGGTTAGCGTAAACGGCACGAATGGTCTCGAGGCGGGTGGCGTGCGTGCTGCGGCCCGAGGCAAAGCCATACCGTCCGATCTCGGCGAACTCGGTGCTCGCGCTGAGGTCGAACTCCCCCCGGGCATCGATCTCGCGCCACAGGGCGGCTACGCGGTCGCCGTCCCGGCCAACGAGGTCGTAGATGAAGCGTTCGAAGTTCGAGGCCTTGCTGATATCCATGGAGGGGCTGCTGGTCTGGAAGGTTTCCGCTGACCCGCGGACCCGATAGCGACCACTCTGGAAAAACTCGTCGAGAACATTGTTCTCATTGGTGGCAACCACCAATCGGGAGATGGGGAGCCCCATCTGACGTGCGATATGCCCCGCGAGTACGTTACCGAAATTGC
>JAGWXN010000588.1 GCA_018969885.1 Betaproteobacteria bacterium
AAGACCTGAGCGGACTGCATCGTGACATCGAAAACCTGAAGGCCTCGTGCGCCAGGTATGGCGCCACGCGCGCCTTCATGAACAGCGCCTCGCCAGGCGTCGTAGCGGTATTCCAGCCGAATCAGCACTATCCCACGCAGGAGGCCTACATCACCGCGCTGGCCAACGCGCTACAGGCCGAATACGAGGCGATCGTCGCTGCGGGCCTCGATCTTCAGATTGATGCGCCCGATCTGGCCATGGGCCGGCATATCCGTTTCCGTGATGTGAGCGACGAGGAGTTCTTGCGAAACGCCCATCTGCAGGTCGATGCGCTCAATCATGCGCTTCGAAATATCCCGCGGGATCGGGTACGTATGCACCTTTGCTGGGGTAACTACGACGGCCCGCATCATTACGACGTGGCGCTCGATCTGATCCTGCCGGTGGTGTTGAAAGCGAGGGTGGGCACGCTGGTGTTCGAGGCGGCCAATCCGCGTCACGCGCATGAATGGGAAATCTGGGCCGAGTCGAATCGTCGAGGCATGCTGCCAGACGATCTGATCCTGGCGCCGGGCGTTCTCGATTCCACCAATAATTTCATCGAACATCCCAGACTGGTGGCCCAGCGCCTTCAAACCTACGCTCGCATCGTAGGGCCAGAGCGCGTCATGGCTGCCACCGACTGCGGCTTCGGCACCTTCGCAGGATTCGGTGCAGTTCATCCCCCCATCGCCTGGGCCAAGCTCGCAAGCATGGCTGAAGGTGCCCGTATCGCCCGCAGCACCCCCACCGGAGCCCAGTCATGACCCCAACCATTCGAATGCCTTTTGATGATCGCCTGCGCGGTATGCTTGCCAGTGGCGAGCGGCTGCGCGGCATTTTTGTGGGCGTGCCTGCGCCCGCGCTGGTGGAAATGTGCGCCTTTGCCGGGTTCGACTTCATTGTGGTCGACAATGAACATGGCAGCGCCGACTTGCAGACCACCGAGAACATGCTGCGCGCGGCGCGTGCAAGCGGGGTTGTGCCCATCGTTCGGTGCCTGCGTCAAGACGTTGCCCGCGTGCTCGATCTGGGCGCAAGTGGGGTGCAGGTGCCCATGATCGGCAATGCCGCTGAGGCCGAAGATCTGGTGCGGCGCGTGCGCTATCCGTTACCAGGCGGACAGGGCGGCCAGCGCGGGGTGGCTTTCAGCAACCGGGCCGCCGGCTATGGTTCTTTTGGTGGCGCCGATCATGTTCGCCGTTCCAATGACGGCATCGGTGTGATCGCCATGATTGAAACGCCCGAAGGGGTTGCTAACGCGTTTGATATCGCTTCGGTACCCGGCATTGATGCGATTTTTGTCGGTCCGAACGATCTCGCGCACAGCATGGGCTACGAGCATCGCTGGCAGGAGCCCGAGGTGATGCAGGCCATTGAGCACACGCTGCGGGAGGTGGCACGCGCGGGCAAGTGCCCGGGAACGCTGGCTTTCACCGAGGCTGAAGAAAACCGGCTCGCCGCTTTCGGCACCCGGTATTTCGCGCAGGTGATCACGAACGTGATTGCGCAGGCGCTCAAGCAGGCGGCGCGGCGCTGATTTTTCGCAGCCCCACACCATTCAAA
>JAGWXN010000112.1 GCA_018969885.1 Betaproteobacteria bacterium
CGCGAACATGGCAAGCAGCCGCGGCACGCCTTCCAGCGTCCCACGTAACGTGTCGACATCCACCTTGAGTGCAATCCGAGCCATGACAGCAAGCCCCGCGCGAGCCCCTCAGCTCGCCTTGTCGAGCAGTGCCCGCGCCTCGACCACCTTGCTCCGGTAGTACTCGAAGATGCGGCGAAGCGAATCCTCCATCGCCACCTTGGGCGCCCAGCCGAGTGCTGCCATGGTGTCATCGATTCGCGGCCGACGGGTCTGCACATCCTGATAACCCGCACCGTAAAAGCTTCCCGAGGAGGTATCCACCAGCGTGGTGCGCCGGGCCCATTCGGCGTATTCGGGATAGTCGGCTGCGATCTTCAACATCATCTCAGCGAGCTCGCGCACCGAATAGTCATTGTCGGGATTGCCCACGTTGAAGATGCGGCCACTGGCAGCGCCTGCCTCGTTGGCGATGATCCGCATGAGCGCATCCACCCCGTCTGACACATCGGCAAACGCGCGCCGTTGCGCGCCGCCGTCGACCAGCTGAATCGGCTCGCCCCGAACGATCTGGCCCAGAAACTGCGTGACCACGCGCGAGCTCCCCTCCTTGCTCTCAAAGAGCGAATCCAGCCCCGGACCGATCCAATTGAACGGCCGAAAAAGCGTGTACGTGAGGCCCTGCTCCTGGCCGTAGGCATGAATGACCCGATCCATCAGCTGCTTGCTGCAGGCATAAATCCAGCGCGGCTTGTTGATCGGGCCATAGACCAGGTTTGAGCGCTCGGCGTCGAACTCGCTGTCGGTGCTCATGCCATACACCTCGGAGGTGGAGGGGAACACCAGGTGCTTCCGGTATTTGACCGCGGCGCGAACAATCGGAAGATTGGCCTCGAAATCGAGTTCGAACACACGCAGCGGCTCACGCACATAGGTAGCCGGCGTGGCAATCGCCACCAGCGGCAGGATCACATCACACTTGCGAACGTGATATTCAATCCACTCCCGGTTGATCGTGATGTCGCCCTCAAAGAAATGCATGCGGGGATGGCTCACCAGATCACCCAGACGGTGGTCCGACATGTCCATGCCATACACATGCCAGTCGGTGCCGGACAGAATGCGCTCGGTCAGGTGATGGCCGATGAAGCCGTTGACGCCAAGGATCAGAACTTTTTTCATGGGGGAGGTCCGGAAAGGTTGAGCCAGGCAGCAAGCGTGGCAGCGTCCACGCTGCGCCCGCCCTCGAACAACGCGCGAATGTCGATCAGGCCGCCGTCGCCGCACACGCCCACCATGCAACCCTCGTCGACCGCAAGGCCTGGTGCGGCCGCAGGCCGGGATAGCGGCGCCGTGCGACGCCGTGCTTCGGCCACGATCAGGCGGCGGCCCGCACACTCGGTGAACGCACCCGGATAGGGCGGGGCCACCGCACGAATCAGGTTGTAGACATCGGCCGCAGACTGTGTCCAGTCGATACGGCCGTCTTCCGGCTTACGACCACCGAAATAACTGCCCTGAGACAGATCATTGGGTTGCTCGGGCGCGCATCCGGCCGCAATCGCGGGCAGACTTCGCCACAGCACCAATTCGGCCGCCACGCAGACCTTGTCAAATACCTGACGCGCCGTGTCATCGGGCAGAATCGGTACCGCACACTGATCGACGATGGTGCCCGCATCGGGCTTGGCCACCATGCGGTGGAGGGTCGCGCCGGTTTCGGTCGCCCCTTTGAGCACCGCCCAGTTGGTGGGCGCACGGCCGCGAAACTGAGGCAAGAGCGACCCGTGCATATTGAAGGCACCCAGCCGCGCAGACTCGAGCATCGAAGTCGGCAGCATCGAGCGGAAATAAAAGGAAAAGATCACCTCGGGTGCGGCAGCCGCCACCTGCGCAGCAAGCGCCTGCGCATCCAGATCTTCGGCATACACCACCGGCAACCCCAGCTCGACCGCCGTATCGGCCACGCGCGAAAACCAGAGCGTCTCGCCCGGGTGATCGCGATGGGTGACCACCAGCGCCACCTCGGCACCGCCCGCATGCAGCACGCGCAGACACCGGTCACCAACATTCGAATAAGCAAATACGACCGCTCTCACCCGCGCGCCCCTTGCTCGGGCCTTGCCGCGGCGACCTCGGCGCGTGGCGCCTCAAGCACCGCGCTCACGCGATAACGCGGCCGCCTTCTCACCTCCTGCTGAATGCGGCCCACGTATTCGCCCATCAGGCCGATTCCGAAGAGCACGATTCCGATAAAGAAAAACTGGAGCGCAAACAGCGTGAACACGCCCTCCACCTCGGCGCCCAACATGAAGCGACGCACCAGGAGGAGCGCGAAGAGCCCGCCCGCGCCCAGCGACAACACAATGCCCGCGAGCGAGAACCACTGCAGCGGTACGATCGAAAAGCCCGTCATCAGATCAAAGTTGAGCCGCACGAGCTTATAGAGCGAATACTTCGACTCGCCCGCAAACCGCTCCTCATGGCTCACCACAATTTCGGTGGGCCGCGCGGCAAAGGTATAGGCGAGCGCTGGCACGAAGGTGTTGACCTCCTGGCAGGCATTCAGGGTGTCGACCAGGGCGCGGTCATAGGCACGCAGCATGCACCCCTGATCGGTCATCTCGATGCGGGTGATGCGCTCTCGCAGACCATTCATCGCGCGTGAGGCAATTCGTCGAAAGGCGCTGTCCTCGCGCTGGCGCCGGATGGTGCCCACGTAATCATGACCGGCGCGAATCTCTGCCACCAGCCGCGGAATCTCCTCGGGCGGATTCTGCAGGTCGGCATCGAGCGTGATCGCGATCTGCCCGCGCACATGCTCGAACCCCGCCATGATCGCCATGTGCTGGCCGAAGTTGCCGTTAAAGAGCACCACGCGGGTGACATCGGGCCGGGCGCGAAACTGCTCGGCCAGAAGCTGCGCCGAGGCATCGCGGCTGCCATCGTTGACGAACACCACCTCATAGGACTCGCCGGTGGCATCGAGCGCGGCATAGAGCCGCTCAAAAAGCCGCGGCAGCACTCGCTCCTCGTTGTAGACCGGAATGATGACCGAGATTTCAGGCGTGCGACTCATGAGAGTTCACCCATCACCGATACCAGCGCCGATACCACGCGCGCCGGGTCCGTGTCGGCCATCGTCGGAAAAAGCGGCAGCGTGAGAAGCGAGCGCCCCAGCCTTTCGGTATGCGGCAGCATCCCCTCACGCCAGCCCTGAGCACGATAAAACTTGAAGAGATGGAGCGCCGGATAGTGCACCCCCGAGCCGATGCCGCGTGCGCGGAGCGCCTGCATGACCGCTGCCCGTGCCCCGCGAATCCGGTCGACCGGTAGCTCAACCTGAAACATGTGCCAGTTGGTGAGCGCCCCCGCCGGATCGGCGCGGGGCGGCAGCCCCACGCCCAGCTCCGCGAGCCTCGCATCGGCCGCCGCATCGAAGTAGCGCTCCGCGAGCACCGCCCGCCGGCGGGTGATCGACTCGAGCCGCGCAAGCTGCCCGATACCGACCGCCGCATGAACATCAGAAAGATTGAACTTGCCGCCCGGCTCTTCGACCTCCATGCCATCAGGGCCGGTGCGAATCACGCCCTGCAACCTCAGTCGCTCGGCGCGCAGCGCCTCGGCCTCCGAGTTCATCACCAGGCAGCCGCCTTCGACCGAGTTGATGTTCTTGTTCGCATGAAAGCTGAAACTCACGAGATCACCGATCGCGCCGATGCGCTCGCCCCGCCAGCGCGAGTCGATCGCCTGGGCCGCATCTTCGATCACGCGCAGGCCGTGTTTGCGTGCGATCGAATACAACCGATCCATGTCCACCGGCAGCCCGGCCAGATAGACCGGGATGATGGCGCGCGTGCGCGGGGTGATGGCGGCCTCGACCGCGTCCAGACTGATGTTGCGCGTGACCGGATCGACATCGACAAACACCGGCCGCGCACCGACCGCAACAACCACGTTGGCGGTCGCCACCCAGGTGAGCGCGGTGGTGATCACTTCGTCGCCCGCACCCAGATTGGCGACCCGCAGCGCCACCTCCATGGTGGAGGTTCCGTTGGCGAAGGCCCGTACCGGCCGGCCCGCAAAAAGCGCCGACAGCTGCGCCTCGAAGGCCTGCATCTTGGGACCCGAGGTGATCCAGCCACTGGCCAGCACCTCGCCGACGGCGGCGATGGTGGCCGCATCGATATCCGGCCGCGTAAACGGAAGAAAAGTGGAATCAGTCATGAGATCAGCTTCGGGAAATGAGCCAGACGCCCGCCAGGATCAGGACGATACCGCCCCAGCGCGTCGCGTTCAGCACCTCGCCAAACAGCCACCACGCGAGCACCGCATTCACAACATAACCGAGCGACAGGAGAGGATAGGCTACCGACACATCCACCCGCGACAAGCCGATGATCCAAACCCCCACGCTCACCACATAGCAGGTGAGCCCGGCGAGGATGGGCCACTGCGAGATCACGCGCCAGAACACAGCCGGCAGCTCGGCGAGGCCCGGGCTCAGCGCTCCGAGCGGCGCCACGCCCGCCTTAAGCAGCAGTTGCGCACCGGCGTTCAGCATGACGCCGGTCAGGATGAGCAGAAACGTGTTCAGGGTCATGGTGCGGTGCGCGCAGCAAAGTTGGCGACGACCACGCGTCGGGTGTCGCGCGCCACCTCGGTCATCGGCAGACCCTGCGCGCGCAGTTGATCGAAGGTGACAGGCGCCATGATGGCCAGCGCACGGGGCCCATGCTGCCAGCGATCGACAAACTGCGCCAGTGACGGCAGCCACCGCTCGGGTTCCTGCCGGACGCCAAAAGCGAGCTCATCCGCATATTCAACCATCGTGAGCCGATGCCCGAGGTAAAACGGCAGCGTGTGATCGAGCCGGCGCACGCCATAAAGTGGCATGTCGGGCGCGAGCACCGCGCGCACCGCAGGCACCAGCGCCACCCCCGAGGCACTCCGCCCCACGGTGTCGTGTCCCACGATGCCCAGCGTCGTGGCGACGAGCCAGCCCATCGCATACACACCCACGGCGACTGGGCGCTGCCCGCGCCGCGCAAGCCCAAGCGACACCCCCGTGGCGCCCAACACCGCCGCGGCCGCCACCGCGAGCCAGCCCGCATACTGGGCGAAAAGCGGCTGTGGGGTGATGTCCGAGCCCAGGCGCCCGACCAACGGCGTGGCCGCCGCGAGCGCCACCGCCACCGCCAGCATCCCCCACAGGTGACGTACCAGGCTGCGGTCAGTGAGTCGTTCAAGCGCGAGCGCCCCCAGCACGGCGAGCGCCGGCATCACCGGCAGGATGTAACCGGGAAGCTTGGAGCCGGAGGCGCTGAAGAAAACGAAGATCGCAACGACCCAGGCGGCAAGCAGCCGCTCGGGCTGAAAGACCGAGGTCGCGCGCGGCGCCTCACGCACGCACGCCACGAGCCCCCGCCAGAGGCCAGACCAAGGGAGAAATCCCGCCACCATCAGCGGAATGAAGAACCACCACGGCTCATGGCGCTGATGCACCGTCGAGGTGTAGCGCTGAAAGTGTTCATGAATGAAGAAGAAGTGTGCGAACTCTGGATTGCGCGCAGTCACCAGCGCAAACCACGGCACTGTCACCCCGGCAAACACCACGAGCCCCAGGCCGATGTGCATGCGCGTCCAGAGCGCCCAGTCCCGGCTCCAGAGCGTGTAGACAACCAGCACCAGGCCAGGCAGGACCAGGCCCATCAAGCCCTTGGTGAGAACGGCAACGCCCATGGCCGCCCACACCGCAAGCATCCAGCGGCGGCGCGATACGGCGCCCGCCTGCGGGTGCTGAGCGATGAGAAAGCAGCCAAGCGCCACGGTCAGCGCTGCCGACACGCCAATATCGAGCGAGTTGAAGTGCGAGCCGAGGTTCCAGAGCGGCATGGCAAGCAGCACCCAGCCGGCCGCCACACCCACCCCGCGCCCCCACCAGCGAATAGCCGCCGCCATCATGATGGCGATGGCAAGCAGGCCGCTCACCGCCCCCCAGAGCCGCGCCTGCCAGGCACCGACGCCGAAGACCTCAAAGGCCAGCGCACTCATCCAGAGATGGAAAGGCGGTTTTTCAAAGTACTTGAGGCCGTTATAGCGGATCGTGACCCAGTCTCCGCTTGCCGCCATCTCGCGCGCGATCTGCGCATAGCGGCCCTCATCAGACGGCATGAGTTCGCGCATGTCCAGCGTTCCCAGCCAGAGCACGAAGACGAGAAACACCGCTACTGCCGCGAGCAGGCTGATACCGGGTTGGGGGCGCGCGCCCCCGGCCGTCACGTTGGGAGGACGCGGGTTCACCGGCCGCCCGCCATGCAAAGTCCTTCGGACACTGCTTTCATCTCGATCAGACGCCACCCTGGTTGCTGCTTGTCACGCGTCGGTCAACGCGCGAGCCGCGAGGATACCAATGCCGAGCGCGCCGGGGGCCTCGCGATCCTCGCGGCTCGCGCCATAATGGCCGGATGGACACGCGCCTTGATCATCTGGTGGTGCTGGCCGCCTCGCTTGAAGACGGTGAGCGCTGGTGTGAACGCGTGCTGGGGGTTCGCCCTGGCACGGGCGGCCGGCATACGCTCATGGGCACGCACAATCGGCTGCTGCGGATCGCCTCGCCCGCTTATCCCGATGCTTATCTGGAGATCATCGCGATCGAACCCGGTGCGGTTCCTACCCGGGCAGTTGGCAAGCGGCGCTGGTTCGACATGGACGATCCCCGCCTCGCGCAGCAGGTCGCCGAGTCAGGTCCCAGGCTGATTCACTGGGTGGCGCGCACCGACGACATCGACGCTGCCTGCCAGCGCTGGCTCGCGCTGGGCCTGGATCGAGGACCGCCCCTGGCCGCCGAGCGGATGTCGCCCCAGGGTCTCCTATCCTGGCGGATCACCGTTCGCGACGACGGCGCCCGGCTTCTTGACGGCTGCCTGCCCACACTGATCGAATGGGCCTCGCCCCACCCTGGCGCCACCCTGCCTGAGACGGGGGTCGCGCTGATCGGGCTTCGCATCCAGCACCCCGAGCCGCCGTTGCTGCACGCCGCCTGGCTGGCGGCCGGCCTCACCGGTGCGTCGATTGAATCCGGCCGCGCACGGATCGAGGCCTTATTTCAGACGCCGAACGGACTGGTGGTGATCTCAAGCCTCGCGCCGGCCCCCTTTCAAAAGCCCGCGACCGCACCGTCCGAGCGCGGATCGTAGCCCCCCTCAAGCACACCATTCGGATGCCGGATCAGCATGCCCGCATGACCCACCGCCTCATCCCAGGCGCCTATCGTCTCCACCTCGTGGCCCCAGGCGCGTAGCCGCGCGACCACCGCAGGATCAAAGCGCGACTCAAGCTTAAGCGAATCGCTCGCCTTGCCCCAGGTCCGCCCCAGCAGCCAGCGCGGCCGCGCAATCGCCTGCTGCGGTGTATCGCCAAAATAGCGCATCCGGGAAAAGATCGTGGCCTGGGTCTGGGGCTGACCGTCACCGCCCATGGTGCCGTAAACCACAAGCCTCCCATCATCGAGCCGTGCGAGCGCCGGGTTAAGCGTGTGAAAGGGCTTCTTGCCCGGCTCGAGCGTGTTGATGTGAGTCGGATCGAGCGAAAAACTTGCGCCGCGGTTCTGCCAGTTGACACCCGACTCGGGCAGCACCACGCCGCTTCCGAACTCGTGATAGATGCTCTGGATGAACGACACAGCAACCCCCTGCGCATCGATCACGCCCATCCAGATGGTGTCGCCCGGATCGGTTCGCCGACCCCAGGGTGCCGCGCGCGCCGGATCAAACTGACCCGCCAGGGCATCGAGACGCTCCGGGCTCAGCAGTTCGCGGGCATCGAGCTTCATGAAGGCGGGGTCGGTCACATGGGCATCGCGGACCCGGAAGGCGAGCTTGGTGGCCTCGACCTGCGCGTGGATGAAGGCCGCACCTTCCGGGCCGGCAAGGGCATCGGTCCCGGGCGTCATCCAGGCGCTGCGCGCGCCCATCCGGGCCATCAGGCCGAGGATCATGAGCGAGACCACGCCCTGCGAGGGCGGCACCATGTTAAAGAGCGCCGACTGGTGTGCCGACAGCGCCAACGGATCGACCAGCCGGGCGTGATGCACCTTCAGGTCGGCGAGCGAGAGGGGGCTCCCGACCGCGGCAAGCTCGGCCGCCAGCTGTCGGGCGAGCGCCCCTCGATAAAACGTCTCGGTGCCCTCGCGAGCGATCCGGGAAAGCGTGTGAGCGAGCCGGGGCTGACGAAAGAGCGCACCGCGCGCAGGCGCCGCACCATTCACCAGAAACGTCTCGGTAAAACCATGGATTCCCGCTATTTCGGCCTTTTTCGCATCAGTAAGCGCCTGCTGACTCAGGGTCACCGGGGCACCCTCCCGGGCCAGAAACACGGCATCTTCCAGCAACCGGGAAAGCGGCAACCGGCCGCCCAGCGCCTGTTGGGAGAGTATCTGGGCCGCGCCCCAACCCGACACGGTGCCAGCCACGGTGAGTGCGGCAAGGCCGCCCCGAAACGGAATCGTGGCACTGCGTCCGGCCTCATGGCCCTTCACCGAGCCCGCCGAACCCTGCGGCCCGATGCCCTGCCGGGCATACCAATCGCGGGTCGCCGCGCGGGCGCTCGCACCGCTCGCATCGATGCCGCCGGGCACGCCGCCCGGGCCGCTGATCACCCAAAAGCCATCGCCCCCGATGGCATTCATATGTGGATAGACCACCGCGATGGTGGCCGCAGCGGCAATCATCGCCTCGAGCGCATTGCCGCCTTCTCGCAGAACCGCCAGCGCCGACTGCGCGGCGAGGCTATGGGGGGCGACCGCGATTCCGCGGCGGGCAAAGGTCGATTGCATACGTGCATCCTGGTGGCGGGTCGAAACCGTGCGACGCCGACAAGGCAAGCGCCCAGTCCGCCATCGCTCAAGGCTCGATGATAAGTTCCAGGCCGTCCGCGGCCTGCGGTTTACCGCACCCGGCTGCGGGCTTCCCAGCCCGCACGTAATTTCTCGACCGCGGTCCCCGGGGTATCCCACACCGGAATGGGGCAGGCGGCGCGCGCCGCCTCAAGCGCGCGCGCCATGGAAAACTGTCCGAGCGCAAGCGCCTCATAGCGCCCCGCGAGCGTCACGCACTGGTCGACCACCTTCTGATCATGATCGGGTGCACCAAACGCGTCCGGCACCCAGACAAAGTCGACCTGCGGCACAACGCCCGCGAGCGCTGCTTGCGCCGCCAGTTCTGTGCGCAAGGCCTCGAGCGAGGCGGGAAACGTGACCAGCACAGCGGTTCGCCCGCGCGTTGCGAGCAGGCGGTCAAACAGCGCTTCATTGGGGGTCAGCACCGGAAAAGCCTGTTCGCGCCGAACCCGTCCGATCGCCTGGGCGAACGCCGAGCAGGTAAAGAGGAGCGCATCGGCACCCATGAGCGCGGCATACCGGCCCAGGTGCTCAAACCGCGCGACGATATCGGGATGAGCTGGCCCGAGGCGCGCGCCATCAGTAGAGAGCGATTCATCGAGCACATGAATGGGTTCCACCTGCGGCCACCCCGCCCTGAAGGCGCGATCGGCCGGTGGCATCGACACCTGTCCTGCGCTCACCAGCACGATGCGGGGCTGATCGCCCGGCGCAAGCGGTGCGCTCATTCGGGCCGGATACCGGCGTCTTTCACCACCTTCACCGCGCGCGTCATCTCATCTCGAAGCAGCGCAGCCAGCGCATCAGGGCCGCCAACCATCGGATCAAAGCCGTTGGCCTGTATCCGCCTTGCCGCATCAGGCTGCGCGAGCACCGTCTGGATCTCGCGATCGAGACGAGCAATGATCTCGCGAGGGACGCCCGCCGGCGCAAACACCGCCACCCAGGCGGAGTATTCAAAACCGGCGAGCCCGGACTCGGCCACGGTCGCGAGCTCAGGCGCATCCGCAAGCCGCGCGGGGCTGGTTACGCCGAGCGAGCGCAGCCGCCCGCTCCGAATATG
>JAGWXN010000589.1 GCA_018969885.1 Betaproteobacteria bacterium
CGCTACGACATCGACCTCACCAAGTGCATCTTCTGCGGCTTCTGCGAGGAAAGCTGTCCGGTTGATTCCATCGTTGAAACGCACATTCACGAATACCACGGCGAAAAGCGCGGCGATCTTTACTTCACCAAAGAGATGCTGCTGGCGGTCGGCGATCGCTACGAGCAAGAAATCGCCGCCAACAGGGAGGCTGACGCGAAGTACCGCTGACCGGCACCCGCCGGCCTCACGGACGCGCCCCAAAACATGGACGCCCAGACTGTACTTTTTTACGTTTTCTCTGCCATCACCGTGTTGTCGGCGCTGCGGGTCATTTCCGCGCGCAACCCGGTTCACTCGGCGCTTTTTCTGGTGCTTGCCTTCTGTTCGGCGGCCTGCATCTGGATGCTGCTGGGGGCGGAGTTCCTTGCCATCACGCTGGTGCTCGTCTACGTGGGCGCGGTCATGGTGTTGTTCCTTTTCGTGGTGATGATGCTGGACATCAACCTCGATCGTATGCGCGAAGGCTTCTGGCACAACCTTCCGGTGGCCCTGGTGGTGGGTGGTGTGGTGGTGGGTGAACTCGCGCTGGTCATCTGGAGCCGCCTGGATCGGCCGTTGCCATCGCTTGACGCAGCAAACGGTGGTCCGGGCAATACCCAACTCCTGGGCGAGGTGCTCTATACCGATTACATCTATCCAGTGGAAATTGCTGCGGTCATTCTGCTGGTGGCCATCATCGCCGCGATTGCGCTCACGCTGCGTCGCCGAAAAGACTCCCGCTATAACGATCCTTCGGCCGCGGTTCGCACCCGGCGGGAAGATCGGATCCGGTTGGTGCCGATGCCCGCCGAACGCCGCGCCGGGGCTGCCGACGACGACACGCAGGCCGGCGCCGATTCCGCAGCGCCCACTCCGCCGCGACAGGGCTGATCACCATGACGCTCACGCTTGCCCATTACCTCACGCTTGGCGCCATCCTGTTTGCGATCAGCATCGTTGGCATTTTCCTGAATCGCCGCAACGTCATCATCGTCCTGATGGCCATCGAACTCATGCTGCTCGCGGTCAACCTTAATTTCATCGCCTTCTCGCATTTCCTGGGCGACATGGCGGGTCAGGTGTTTGTGTTCTTCATCCTGACCGTGGCGGCCGCCGAGTCGGCGATCGGCCTGGCGATTCTGGTCGCGCTGTTCCGCAATCTGCGCAGCATCGACGTTGAAGATCTCGGCAGCCTGAAGGGATGACCGGCATGCACGCTGACATGAAACTGGCTTATCTGCTTGCTGCGTTTGCCCCGCTGGCCGGTGCCATCATCGCCGGCCTGTTCGGTCGCTCCATCGGTCGTACTGCCTCGCACTGGGCCACCATCACCGGCGTCGCGGCATCTTGCGGGGCGTCCTTCTGGACCCTGGCTGATGTGCTGGCCGGCAACACCTTCAATGGCACCCTCTACGAGTGGGCAGTAATTGGCGACGTTCGCCTGGAGGTCGGGTTCCTGATCGATACGCTCACCGCCACCATGATGTGCGTGGTCACGTTTGTATCGCTGATGGTTCACATCTACACCATTGGCTACATGGCCGATGACG
>JAGWXN010000113.1 GCA_018969885.1 Betaproteobacteria bacterium
ACTCGGCCGACAGCATGTCGATGATCTGCTCGGCCGATTCATCGCAGAACAACTGGCCTTTATGCTTTTCGTGATAACCAATGCGGTGGGCCCGGACCAGATCAATAAAACGGCCAGGGGGATAGGCGCGCAGGGCGAATCGTGCAAATCTCGGATCGGCGCCGGTGAACCGCTCGAGCCGGTCACCTTCCAGATTGGTGAAATTGCAGCGGCCGCCACCCGATATGCGGATCTTCTCCGCGCGACGCTCGCTGTGATCGAGAAGCAGCACCCGCAGCCCGCGCTGGCCAGCCACTGATGCGCACATCAGGCCGGCAGCACCACCGCCAATCACGATCAGGTCGTACGCGAGCGCTGAAGTCACCGTGCAATACTACGCCGATGCGCGTTCTCGGCATCGAAAGCTCCTGCGATGAAACCGGTCTCGCGGTCTACTGCACCGAGCGGGGACTGCTCGGGCAGGCACTGCATTCGCAGGTCGACATGCACGAACGTTATGGCGGCGTGGTGCCTGAGCTGGCCTCACGTGATCACATCCGCCGCGTTCTGCCGCTTGCGCGACAAGCGCTCGCCGAGAGCGGCCTCGCGCCCGCAGACCTCGATGGCATTGCCTGGACCGAAGGCCCCGGACTCGCCGGCGCGTTGCTGGTGGGCGCAGCGGTCGGCGCAACGCTCGCCTGGGCGCTTGGCCGGCCGGGAATCGGCGTTCACCACCTGGAGGGGCATCTGCTCTCGCCGCTTCTCGCCAGCGATCAGCCCCCCATGCCATTCACTGCGCTCCTGGTATCTGGCGGCCACACGCAACTCCTGGCGGTGGAAGAGATCGGCGGCTACCGGCTGCTGGGCGATACGCTCGATGACGCAGCCGGCGAAGCGTTTGATAAAAGTGCAAAGCTCCTGGGCCTCGGCTATCCCGGCGGCCCGGCCCTGTCGCGGCTGGCCGCCCAGGGCAGGCCCGGACGCTTCAAGCTCCCCAGACCGATGCTGCACGACGCGGGGCTGGATTTCAGTTTCAGCGGCCTCAAAACCGCCGTGCGCACCCAGGTGGCGCGCGGTTTACCCGATGAGTCCACCCGCGCAGCGCTTGCCCTCGAGGTTGAAACCGCCATCACCGAAGTGCTGGCAGCCAAGGCGATTCGGGCGGTCCGCGAGTCTGGGCACGGCCGACTGGTGGTCGCGGGTGGCGTGAGTGCAAACCGCCAGCTGCGTGAACGCCTCATTCAGGCTGCAGAACGCGAGCGGTTCCGCGTGTGGTTTCCACCGCCCGCGCTTTGCACCGATAACGGCGCGATGATCGCTCTGGCGGGCGCCCTTCGCCTGGACGCCATGGCGCGCGCGGGTTCCCTGCCGCCGGCGCCCAGAAATTTTCGTGTCAGACCGCGCTGGCCCCTGGACGAACTCGAGACGATTGCGGGTAGGTAACCGCCGCCAGTTCAGCGGGTTCGCGGCCACAGCCACGCCGCCCCACGCACACCCGACGAATCGCCATGTCTTGGCGGCAACAGGGGCGTATCGACCCGGTCTGAAAACACATACCGACCCCAGACGCGCGGCACCTCCTCATAGAGCTCGCTCACTGCGCTCAAGCCGCCGCCCAGGACAATCGCATCCGGATCGATGATGTTGATGACCATTGCCAGGGCCCGGGCGAGCCGATCGACGTAGCGGCCGAAGCTGTCACGCGCCGCGGCATCGCCCGCGCGCATGGCATGGACCAGTGCCTCGGCCGACGCTTCGCTCGCGGCGGCGTGAAGCGCATGATGGCGAGCGAGCCAGCCTGGGCCACTCAAGAAGGTTTCGATGCAGCCGCGCCTGCCACAGTAGCAGCGCGGACCCGGCCACTCCTCGGCGGCCATCACCGCGTCGTCCGTGGCGGGCATCCGGTTATGACCCCACTCGCCTGCAATCGCCATCCGGCCGACAAGCGCCTCACCATTGATCGCCAGGCCACCGCCCACACCAGTACCCAGGATCACGCCAAAGACAACGCGGGCGCCCGCGGCTGCGCCGTCACTCGCCTCCGACACCGCGAAGCAATTGGCATCGTTATCGATACGGACCGGACGAGCAAGCGCCCGCTCGAGGTCGTCGGCAAGCCGATGGCCGATCAGCCAGGTGGAGTTGGCATTTTTCACCCGGCCCGTGGCGGGCGAGATCGCCCCCGGAATCCCGATGCCCACCGGTGCCCGCGGCGGCAGGTTAACGCCCGATCCTGACGCCAGCGCTTGCGCCCGGGCAGCGACCTCGCGGACCAGCGAGGCGATCGCATCCAGCGTGCGCTGATAGTCGCCGCGTGGCGCGGGGATCCGCATGCGAACGAGATCGGTACCGTCATCGGCGAGCGCAATCGCCTCGATCTTGGTGCCGCCCAGATCCACGCCAATCCGCATGGGGCCCGCCAGCGTTCAGCGATCGGTATCGCCCGGCGCGCTGTCGGCGGGTGGCCTGCGCGAGCCGCCAATACGCGACTCGGTACCGTTAAGCAAACGGCCGATATTGACCCGATGCCGCCAGATGAGGAAGGCGCCCATCACAGCCACCGCCAACGCGCGCTGATCGGCGCCGTGCAGCAGCACCTGCCAAAAGGGCGCGAACACAGCGGCCACCAGCGCGGCCAGCGACGAGTACCGGAAAAAGAACGCGATGATGAGCCAGGTGGCCAGCGTGCCCCCCCCAATCAGGGGGTCGACCGCCAGCAAGACGCCCGCCGCAGTGGCCACGCCCTTGCCGCCCTGAAAGCGGTGAAACACCGGAAACAGATGGCCCATGAAGGCAGCGAGTCCGGCAAGCATGACCGTGTTCTCATCGAGTCCGAGCGTTGGGCCGGCGCCCCGCGCGATAAGCACTGCGATCACACCTTTCAGCGCATCACCGAGGAGCGTGAGAAGCGCCGCTACCCGATTGCCGGTTCGCAGCACGTTGGTGGCTCCGGGGTTGCCAGAGCCATAAGTGCGCGGGTCGGCAAGCCCCATCACGCGACTCACCACCACGGCGAACGACACCGAGCCGATCAGATAAGCCATCAGCAACGTCAGGAGCTGTGCGGTCATGGGTTCCCCTTCCGATTGCGCTCGCCCTGCGCCAAAGCCACGCTGCTCATTTGTCGAGCGCGCACTGCACCGGGCGCGAGCCAAGCAGCGTGATGATCTGCGCGGGCGCAAGCGACACCAGGTAGCCGCGCCGACCGCCGTTCAGATAAACGCGATCAAATTGTTCCATGGTGGACTCGTGATAAACCGGCAGTGCCTTACGCAGGCCAAACGGCGAGGTGCCGCCCACCAGATAGCCAGTGTGACGGTTCGCCACGTCGGGCGCGCACGGCTCGACCGACTTCACACCAATCTGGCGCGCAAGCGCCTTGGTGGACACCTTGCGGTCGCCATGCATCAGCACTACCAGCGCACGCGCGCGCTCGTCCTGCATGATGAGCGTCTTGAAGACCTGGTGTTCGTTCACGCCCAACTGGCGCGCTGATTCAGCGGTGCCGCCGTGCTCGACATAGTCGTAGGGATGTTCATCAAAGGCCACCCGGCGCTCGCGCAGAAAGCGCGTGGCGGGTGTCTCTGACACATGACGGACGCGCTCGTTCATGGGGCGACGGGCGCTTCGGGGTAGAGCCCGCGGGTGCGCGCAAAGAGGCGCGTGAGCCCGAGCAGAGCGTCAACAAAAGGCGTGTCGACGCCGACCGCTGCCCCAATCTCCTGCACCGAACCCACCAGCGCATCGAGTTCGATCGGCCGATGCGCTTCGACGTCCTGCAGCATGGAGGTCTTGAAGGCACCGATCTTGCGGGTGACCTGATGACGCTCTTCAGGCGAAATATCGATCGGCAGGCCGATGCGTGCGCCGATGGCCGATGCCTCGGTCATGGCTCGACTCAAAAAGCCGCACACCAGCGGGTCATCGAGCAACCGGTCGGCAGTGGCGCCGGTGAGCGCCGACACCGGGTTCATGGTCATGTTGCCCCAGAGCTTGAACCAGACCTCCTGCTGAATCCGGGCCTCG
This sequence comes from Betaproteobacteria bacterium, assembly GCA_018969885.1. Next base: position 4,006 of record JAGWXN010000113.1, read on the forward strand.
CGGTCGGTCTGGAAACCGGCGGCTTTGAAGGCGGCCACGGCCGCATCGCAGCGCGCGCTCGCGCGGCCATTGGGCTCGCCGATGATGATCCGTACCGGTGTTGCGCGACGCACCACACCGGGCGCGGGTGTGCTCGCCCCAAGATGCAGCACCGAACCGATAACCCGGGAAGGCGGCATCCGGGCCGCCAGGCTGCCATCGGGGTCGATCGACTGCCAGCGCCGCTCGGCCAGTGCGGCGTCGAGCCCGTGGAAGAACCACCAGGGGACGCCGTTCATCGCCGACAGAATCGCGGTGTCCGGGCCCAGAAGCGCCGCCACCGAATCGGCGACCGCGGGTAGCGCCGGGGCCTTGACCGACAGCACCACCAGATCCACTCGACCGAGTGCGCGCGGATCATCGCTCACCTCGAGCGGATATTGCGAGCGCTGCTCGCCGTCGGGACCCGGCTCGATCAACTGCAGGCCATTTCGCCGCACCGCTTCAAGCGTTTTGCCGCGCGCGAGCGCACACACCTCGAGTCCCGCACGCGCCATCATCGCAGCGGTCAGCCCGCCAACGGCACCCAGTCCAACGATCGCAATCCGCACAACCCGTCCCCTTGATTTCACCAGGACACGCCTCTCGGGTGGCCCGGCACGTGGCGCTGAAGTATGCCCGATTCAGCGCGGCCGGCGCGCGCGCAGAACCAGGCCGTGCTAGCCGCGCGGGTGGTGCTGGGCGTGCAGCGTCTTCAGGCGCTCGCGCGCAACATGCGTGTAGATCTGGGTGGTGGAAATATCGGCATGCCCCAGCAGCATCTGAACCACGCGCAGATCGGCGCCATGCTGCAGCAAGTGGGTGGCGAAGGCGTGCCGCAGGGTGTGGGGCGAGAGCGGCGCGGTGATGCCGGCCACGATCGAATAACGGCGTATCAGCGTCCAGAACATCTGCCGGGTCATCGCCCGGCCGCGCTGCGTCACGAACATGGCATCTGAGGCACGCTCGCCCAGAAGATCCCGCCGGGCCTCGCGCATCCAGCGGGCGAGCCAGTGGCAGGCATGTTCACCAAGTGGCACCAGCCGCTCCTTGTTGCCCTTGCCAATCACGCGCACCACGCCCTGCTCGAGCGATACGCCCACGGAGGGCAGATCGACCAGTTCGGAGACCCGCAGGCCGGTGGCGTAGAGCGTCTCGAGCATGGCCCGGTCACGCAGCCCCAGTGGCGTGCTGACGTCAGGGGCTTCGAGAAGCGCCTCGACCTGGGTAAACGACAGCGTGGAGGGAAACCGCTGCGGCTGGCGCGCCGTGCGAAGTCGAAGCGAGGGGTCATCAGACCGCCTGCCCTCCCTCACCAGATGACGAAAAAACCGCCGGAATACCGATAACCGCCGATTGGCACTGGCAGGACGTGAATCGGGGTGACGCGCAGCGATGTAGGCGCGCAGGTCGGCCTCGGTCGCAGCCTCGAGTTCGGCCTTCCGACTGCTGCCCAGCCACGCGGCAAACAGCGCCAGATCACGCCGGTAAGCCGCCAGCGTGTTACGCGAGAGTCCGTCCTCCAGGCCCACCGCATCGCAGAACGCCTCGATGGTTCGCAGACCCTGCTCCGATACACTGTCGCCGCGCTCACTCATCATGAATACCGTCTGGCTCCTTTTGCCCGACCTGACGCTGATTGCGATCGGGTTCGTGCTCCACCGCAGCTATTTTCGCGATCAGGCCTTCTGGCCGGTCCTGGAAAAGCTTACCTATTTCGTGCTCTTTCCGGCACTGCTGTTTGCAACCGTCTCGCGCACACCCATCAATCCGGCGGAGGCCGGGCCGACGCTAGGCGCGGTACTGGGCGCGGTCGGTGCGGGCATCACGCTCGGCTATCTTGCACGACCCCTGCTCAATCCCGACCCGCGTCAGTTCGCCTCGGGCGTACAGTGCGCCTTTCGCTTCAACTCCTACGTGTTTCTCGCACTCTCCCATCGGCTGGCGGGCGAAGCGGGATTGTCCCTGGCTGCGGTGATCATCGGCATTGCAGTCCCGCCCATCAATGTCGCGGCCGTCTGGCCCCTCGCCCGAAATTCGGGCGGTGGCCTCATGCGTGAGCTCGCGCGTAACCCGCTGCTTCTTGCCACGGTCGCGGGGTTGGCCGCCAATCTGTCGGGCCTGCGCATGCCGGAACTCATTGAAAACACCCTGCTTCGCCTGGGCTCCGCCTCGCTGGTTCTCGGTCTGCTGAGCGCGGGCGCCGGACTGAAGCTGGGCGTCTTCGCGCAGGGCGATCCCGCAGCCCGCAAACGAACGCTGATGCTCGCGGGCTGGTTCATCGCGGTCAAACTCGCCGCCATGCCGTTGGTTGCGCTGGTGCTGGTGCGCGTGCTCGAGCTTCCCCCGGTTCCCGCCCAGATTGCGGTCGCCTATGCGGCACTCCCCACCGCGCCAGCCGCCTACATCCTTGCGAGCCGCATGGGCGGCGATGGCGCGTTTGTTGCGATGCTGATCAGCATGACGCTGATCGCGTCGGCGCTTGCGCTCCCGTTCTGGATCGCCCTCGTCTGAGACCGCGCTCAGGCGCTTACCGAGCGCTTCAATTGTTCGATTGCCCACGCCACATGCTCGCGTACCACCGCCGAGGGATGAGCCGCGCGCGCGGCAAGCGCGGCAAGAAGAGCGGCTCGCTCATCGGTTGACTGGGGATCGGCGTTGCCAATTGCGACAGCAAGATTACGCAACCAGCGTTCATGACCGATCCGGCGGATCGCACTGCCCGCCGTACGCTCGGCAAAAGTCGCCTCATCCCAGGCAAACAAGTCAACCAGAAGCGCTGAGTCCAGACCCTGACGGGGCGCGAATTCGCTGACGCTCGACGGCTGGGCAAATTTGTTCCACGGACACACCAGCTGACAATCGTCGCAACCAAAAATTCGGTTGCCAATCAGTGGCCGAAGCGCCTCAGGAATGCTGCCCGCGTGCTCGATCGTCAGATAGGCGATGCAGCGCCGGGCATCCAGCCGATACGGCGCAATGATCGCTCGGGTTGGGCATACCTCAATGCAGCGGCTGCAACGACCACAGCGGTCGGGCTCGGGCGTCTGCTCGGCAAGGGGCAGGTCCGTATAGAGGGTACCGATGAAACTCATTGATCCGCGGCGGCGGTCGATGAGAAGGGTGTGCTTGCCGCGCCAACCCAGGCCTGCGCGCGTGGCGAGTTCAACCTCCATCACCGGGGCCGAGTCGCAAAAGGCGCGATAACCGAACGGGCCGATTGCCTCACCAATCCGGTCGGCCAGACGCTGCAGGCGTTGCCGCACCACCTTGTGGTAGTCACGACCCAGCGCGTACCGCGCAACAAATGCGCGTCCGTCATCGGCAAGCGTCGACCAGGCCTGGTCGCGCCATTGGGGCGCGTGGGGCGTGTACTCGAGCGTCACCATCAGCGCGCTCACCGCACCCGGCATCAGTTCCTCGGGATGCCCGCGCAGCCGCTCGTGGCGCGCCATGTAGTCCATGTCACCGTGCATGCCGGCGGCGAGCCAGGCTCGCAGTCCCGATCGAACGTCCTGCGAGAGCGTGAGTCGCGCCGCACCGAGGGAGGAAAAGCCGAGCTCAGCCGCCCAGCGCTGCAGCTGCGACAAATCGGGGAGCGGCGTGGCGGCGGGGAGCGGCGTGGCGGCGGGGACCGCCGCGGCCCCGCGCCGAGGGGAATTCGTTGATCCGGTCATGCGGTCATTCTAGGAGGGTCGGGTACATTGCCGACAAAGTCCTCGCCAGACGCCCCCTGAACGAACCCCGCATGTCACCCTCTGCCCCTGTCCCCACCCGCGGCTGCGCTCCGCTTCACGCCCAGGGAATGCTCGCAGGCGTGGACGCCACGCACCGGCTTGCCGCTGAGATCGCAACCCGCCTCACGCCAGGGTTTCGTCTCTATCTGAGCGGTGATCTGGGCACAGGCAAAACCACCCTGGTTCGCGAACTGCTGCGGGCGCTGGGTCACCAGGGTCGCGTTGCCAGTCCCACCTACGCCCTGATCGAACCTTATAATCTGTCGAGGTTTGATCTTCATCATTTTGATTTTTATAGGCTCACACACCCGAGTGCTTGGCGTGATGCAGGCTTTGAAGACGCTTTCGACAGCCAGACCGTGGTGGTCGTCGAGTGGCCCGAACACGCGGGCGATGGCTTGCCGGCGCCCGATTTGCATCTTTCGCTATCCGCCGACCCTGGCCAGGCTGAGGACGTGCGCGGACTTACCGCGACCGCCTTCAGCGAACGGGGGCAAGCTTGTCTGAACGCGCTCCGCGACGCCGGCTTCTGCGCCACGGTGCCGTCGCCGGACTGGGGTTACGAAGCGCGCTGATCGCAAGTGGTCAGCTCGCACTCGATCTGGGATTCGCGCAAGCGGCAAGCGTGCTCGCGATGCGCGTATGGCCGGCCCCCGACTACACCCGTATTGCCTTCGAACTCGACACGCCGCTGAAGGCTACGCAACGGCTGCAGGCCTCGCCACCGCGCCTCATCATCGACATGGAGGGCGTCACCGCACCGCCAGAACGGCTCGCCTCGATGCTGCCAAGAGTGGACCCAGGCGACCCGGTATTGTCGGCTGCGCGCTTCAGTGCGGTCAAAGCGCGCACCATCCGGCTTGAACTCGATCTGAAAACCGGCGTCACACCCGACGTCTTCACCCTGCCGCCCGTTGCCGCCTACCGGCATCGACTGGTGATCGATCTCTATCCGGCGGTTCGGCACGACCCGCTGAGGGAACTTCTGGACGACCGACGTCGGGCACAGGCAGACCGGGCGCCAGGCGATCCGGTCAACGACCTGCTCGGATCGCACGCCAATCCAGGCACCGCGCCCCGCGACCCGGCGCCCCGTGCGCAGAGTCCGCGTCATCCGCCGCGCAGCACCGCCCCCCCCGGCGTCTTCACGATCGCGGTGGATGCCGGGCATGGCGGCGAAGACCCGGGCGCGATCGGTCCAGGGGGCACCCAGGAGAAAGACGTGGTGCTCGCGATCGCCCGCCGGCTTCATGCGCAGATCAGCCAGCAGACCGACATGCGTAGCGTCATGATTCGCTCGGGCGATTATTTCGTGCCGCTCGGGCAGCGCGTGGCGCGCGCACGGCGGGCGCGTGCCGATTTGTTCATCTCCATTCATGCCGACGCGTATATCGAGCCGCACGCACGGGGCGCGTCGGTCTATGTGCTCTCCGAACGCGGCGCGAGCAGCACCTCGGCGCGCTGGCTCGCCGATCGAGAAAACGGCGCCGATCAGATTGGCGGCGTCAATCTAGCCGCGCGTGACCGCGAGCTGCGACGGGTGCTGCTCGACTTGTCAACCAGCGCGCAGATCCGCGATTCAGCCAAGCTCGCTGCTGAAGTGCTGCGCCAGCTCGAGCAGGTGGGGCGGCTTCATAAGCGCGACGCCGAGCAGGCCGCCTTTGCAGTCCTGAAGGCGCCCGATATCCCGTCGATCCTGGTTGAAACCGCGTTCATCAGCAATCCGGATGAGGAGCGGCGCCTGTCCGATCCCCAGCATCAGAGCCGGCTGGCCGAGGCGATCTTCAGCGGGATCCGTTCGTATCTGGTCCGTCACGCGGCGGCGCCGCGGAACCCGGCTGCGTAAGGGCACGGCGCCTGCGGAGCCAGCCAAGCAGCTGGCGCAACACTTCGAAGAGCGCGGGCAGCCCCGGGATGATGATCATGGCGAGCGTGACCCACTGGAAGTGTTCCTTCACCCACGGCGTATTACCGAACACATACCCCAGCCCAGACAGGCTGATCACCCAAATGAGCGCGCCGACCACGTTGTAGAGCGTGAATTTCGAGCGCGTCATCTCGGCCACGCCCGCCACGAAGGGCGCAAACGTGCGGATAAAGGGCAAAAAACGGCCGATGATGATCGTCATGGCACCGTAACGTTCGTAGA
>JAGWXN010000114.1 GCA_018969885.1 Betaproteobacteria bacterium
ACCCGATTCGTTGAAGGCGCGGTCAACCTGGCCACCTTCGAGCGGCCGGCTTCGCTCGAGGTTCGAGCGCTCGCGCAGCGCGTCCGTTGGATTCCTCTGGCGGATGCGCGATTTCCTGAGCGGTTCGAGGCGGTGGTGCGCTGTACGCTCACTGATGGCAGTGAAAGCTCGGTCCGGATCGATGATGTCGATGGCAACCCGTCGCGTCCAGCCTCCACGGCTCGGATCCTCGCCAAGTTCCGCGACAACGCGTCGCGCGTGCTCGACACCGAGGCGGTCGATGCGCTCGAGCGGGCCCTCCCTCACCTGATGAACAGCCGGGAACCGGTGACGACGCTCAGCCGGTGGTTGCGCGCGTTGCGAGCCGCTTAGGCGGCCATCGCATAGAGCAGGCGATAACGGCCCATCGCAACGGCGTCGACAGTACGAGGCGAATGTGCGCGCAGATGCTCGGCCACCATCGCCTGTGCCTGCAAGGCGTCGCTGTCGCGCGCCGCTTCGATGAAAATTGCGTGTTGCGGTGATCGATCCTGATGACCCGTGACGCGTGCCGCGTCCATGCGGGCGCGAATTTTGGCATCGTGGTCGGCAAGCCAGATGGAGCCGACCCCGGCCAATGCGGCGATTGCGGCGACAGGCAGGCCGTCAAGCGCATCACGAGCCGCGCTGTCATCGGCTGTCGTTGGATCGAACCGGGTGACGGCCAGGATGCTCCCCATACCGGCGCGCACCCGGGTCTGAACGCGCGCGGTCATTCGAACCGTGTTGGCATACCAGCCTCGGCGCTGGCGGTCCTCGTCGGATACCGTTCCCAGAAGCTTCAGATAGTCGGGGGCAAGCAAAGCTTCCGGCGTGTGGGTTTCAAACAGCACCATGTGACTGGCCGGACCGTCGATCGCTTCGAAACATCGGCCGGTGGTGAAGGTGCTGCCCACGCGGCTTGGCATGTGATCACGCAGGTACCAGTCCAGCCACGGGTCGACCATCGACGGGCTGATGTCGAACCAATAGATCAGGGCGCCGGTTACATGGGTGGCAGGTGATGGCTTCATGCCGCTTCCTTCCGCTTGCCCGCCTGCGGCGTCTTTCGGGCTCACTGGTCGGGCTTGATGTCGGCCGCCTTCACCACCACCGCCCAGCGCGCCATGTCGGCCTTGATGAACGCGTCGAATTCCTCAGCGGTGCGCAGGGTGGGCTGCAGCCCCTGCCGCGACAGACTCGTGAGCGTATCGGGCTGCTTCAGGATCTCGGTGACCGCAGCATGAATTCGTCGCCGGGTGTCGATTGGCGTGGCGGAGGGCGCCATCAGGCCGTACCAGTAATAGACTTCGTAGCCCGGCACACCCGATTCGATAAAGGTGGGAATGTCCGGCACGATCGCCATGCGTTCCTTGCTCGACACCGCCACCACCCGCAGCTGACCCGACCGCGCAAAAGAGGTGGACGACGGCAGCGTGGTGAAGATCATCATGTCCTTTTGAGTGCCGACAATCTCTGCCATGGCCGGTCCCACGCCCTTGTACGGCACATGTGAAAGCTTGGTGCCCGTAACATGGAAAAATAGTTCAGCCGCCAGATGGGCACCACTTCCAACGCCCGCGGATGCGAACAGCAGTTGCCCCGGGCTGGCCTTGGCGCGCGTGACCAGGTCCTGCGCGGTTTTAATCGGCGAGGCGGGGTTCACCACCAGAACCATGGGCGTATCGGCGAGCGCGGCCACCGGCGCGAAATCTCTTGCGACGTCATAGGGCAGCTTCGGATAGAGGCTGGGGTTGACGCCGATCTCGGAAGTAGACCCGACCAGAAGCGTTCGTCCATCAGGCGCGGAGCGCGCCACATGCTGGGCGGCAATCGCACCCGCCGCACCAGGCCGGTTTTCCACGACCACGCTGGTGCCCAGTTTTTCTGCGAGCTTGGGCGCCAGCATGCGCGAGAGGATGTCGGTGCCGCCGCCGGGGCTGAACGGCACGATGAGCGAGAGGGGTTTGTCGCCGCTGCTCTGGGCGGCCGCTTGATCAACCGGGGCGAGAGCGAGCACGGCCAGCGCCGCAGCAATGAACAAAGAGGGCCTCATGAAAACTCCTTGTGGATTTTTCTCGTTCTGATTGAGCGCATCAGCATTCCCGAAACACGTTCTGGTTTTGACGGTAAAGCCCGCGTTCCAGGGGTGCAAGTTCTCGCGGTCCGAAAACCTGAAAGGCCGAGCGCTGCCCATCGATCCAATCTGTGCCAACCCCTGACGGCGAAGGGGCTACAGTTCCGCTACGATGCGGATCGATCTCATCAGAAGCGCGGATAGGGGGGTGACAATGACAACGAAGCCGATCGGATTCGTGGGTCTGGGCAATATGGGCGGGCGCATGACACGCCGACTGGTGGCCGGTGGGCTGAGTGTGCTCGGTTTCGACGTTCGCGCCGGGCAGGCTGAGCAGTGCGGCGCAACGCCTTCCTCGTCCATCGCACAGATCGCGCAGGCCTGTGACCTGATCCTGCTGTCGCTGCCTGATAGTCATGCCGTGGAAGCGGTGGTCGAGGGTGATGCCGGCCTTCTCGCGTATTGCCGAGCAGGGCAGACCATCGTCGATCTCTCCACGGCGGCGCCGCGCTCCACGCGCCGACTTGCCGCCCTCTTTGCAGCGCGCGGCGCGGTGTTGGTCGACGCAGGCATTTCGGGGGGCGCCGCCGCTGCCGACAAGGGAACCCTCACGCTCATGATCGGCGGCCCGGCGGGTGTAGACGGCACGCTTGATCCGGTGTTCCGGCACTTTGCTGCCAAGGTGGTTCACATGGGCGAAACCGGGAATGGCCACGCCACCAAACTGCTCAATAATTTTCTGAATGCGGTCACGCTCGCTGCGACCGCAGAGGTCATGGTCGCCGGCCGCAAGGCCGGACTGGATCTTCAGCAACTTCTCGACGTGATCAACAGCAGCAGTGGCGTGAACTTTGCGAGCCTCAACCGCTTTCCCCATATCATTCGGGGCAATTATCTGGAAGGCGGGCTCACCGGCAAGCTCATGACCAAAGACATCGTGCTCTACGCCGAAATGGCGAGTGAACTCGGTATCGCTTCGCTCAACGCGGCCGGTCCGCTGGCAAGCTTTGGCCTTGGAACGGCGCTGGGCTATGGCGACCAGATCAGTAATCGGGTGGTCGACGCAATCGGCGACGCCAGTGGCGGTGTTCGGGTAAATGGCTGACCTTCGTTTTTAATGTTTTTCAGGAGATCTCGATGAAAGTGATGCATGCGCGCCAGGAAGGCGCCAATTCGGAAATGCGTGGCGGCACCTTTACCGGCGGTGTGTGGGGAGACCCGGTCATGCCCTTCACCCAGGGTGTCCAGATCAATAACGTGTTTTTCTCGCCAGGTGCTCGCACCCACTGGCATCAGCATGAAGTGGGACAGGTGCTGCATGTGGTGGGCGGAAGCGGATGGGTGTGCGAGGACGGCCACGAACCCCAGCGCATCCGGACCGGCGATGTCGTCTGGATCGGACCGGGCGAGCGTCACTGGCATGGCGCCGATACCAACAGTTTCATGATGCATCTGGCCATTTCAATCGGTAAAACCGACTGGAAGGAGCCGGTGACCGATGCCCAGTATGTGAAGGGCTGAACCGGAAAGGACTCCCGATGTCTGCCTCATCGCATAAAAGAACGATTCTGGTCTCGGGTGCCTCGGCCGGTATCGGCCGGGCCTGCGCGCTCATGCTTGCCCGTCGCGGTGATACCGTGATTGCGATGGGGCGGCGTCTGGATGCGCTGCAGTCGCTGGCCAACGAGGCGCCCGCCGGATCGATCGAAGTGCTTCCTGGCGATCTCAACGACAAGGCTTATCTTGATCAGGCCGATGGCCACTTCGCGCGGTGCGACGTGTTCATCAATAACGCGGGGGTGTTGCGTTATGCGCCGCTCATGGATCTGTCCGACGACGACATCGCCTGGATGTTCCAGACCAACGTCATGGCGGCGGTACAACTCACGCGCCGCGTTGCCCGGCATATGGTGGCCAGGCAGTCCGGCCACATCGTGTTCATGACCTCCATCGCTGCGCGTGAGGTCTACCGGCTGGCCTCGGGTTACTGCGCCACCAAGCACGCGCTCTCCGCATTTGCGCGCTCGTTCCGGCTCGAACTGCAGAGTTTCGGCATCAAGGTCACCGAGGTGGCGCCCGGTATGGTTGACACCAACATCCGCGAAGGCAGTGACCATCCTGCGGTCGTTGCCGCCATGCAGGCGCGTCGCTTTTCGCCGCTCACCTCCGACGAGGTGGCCAGTGCGGTGGTCTATGCGCTTGAATCCACGCCCAACCTCTGCCCCGATCTCATCGAGCTGAGGCCGTTGGGCTCTGTCTGACGTTTTCCCGGAGATCCCCCATGGCCACTGCAGCGAAGGCCGCCAGCAAGGCGGCTGCGAAGAAACCGGCAGCGAAGAAAGCTGCGGCAAAGCAAGCCGCCGCAAAGAAGCCCGTAGCCAAGAAGCCCGTAGCCAAGAAGCCCGCTGCGCTACCGACCCTGAAGGTACCTGCGGTCACCCGCTGGAAGCCACAGACATTCATGGCCGCGCACGCGAGCGACAAAAGCCAGCAGTTTCGGAAAGGCCTTCGTTCCTACGCCTCGTACCGCGATCTGGGAATCAGCAAGGCAACTGGTGGCGTGGTCCAGGCGCATGTCATTCGACTGCACGGCCCCTGCGATCCGGCGGTGGTGTCGATCCGTCATCTTCATGGCGTCCAGTTCCAGTTCCTGTACATGCTCAAGGGCTGGATGGAGGGCGAATACAACGGCCGTCGCGAGCGCTTCGAGGCAGGCGCCTGCTGGATCCAGCCCAATTCGATCCCGCACACGGTGCTCGATTATTCCGACGACTGCGAGATGATCGAGCTGATTCTTCCCGGCACGTTCGAGACCCGCGAGCTCTGATCCGCCCCAGGCGGTACCCAGAGGACTTTATTGCTGCGCACGACAGCCCTGAAGGGGGCCCCGCGGGGCTGGCTGCGCTGAGCGGGCCCGGCTGCCGGGCTCGCGGCGCGAGGGCGATTACCGCGCCCCGCGCCCGCGCGGTGACTGCCGCGCGATCAGGCCTCGTTCGGCTTGATCACCACGCCCATTCTTGCTTCAACAAACTGGGCAATCCGTGTGAAGTCGTGAGGGCCGCCGTACACCTCGTTGGTTTGTCGCCAGATTTCATGGACGGCATCAGCCACCGGCATGTTGGCGCCCAGCTCCGCTGCCTCGCGCATGCAGAGATCAACATCCTTGAACATCAGCGCGGTGGCAAAACCGAAGTCGAAGGTGCGCGGCAAAACAGCCTTTGGGAACTTGTCGCGGCTCGCGGTATTCATGCCGCTCCCCGCATTGATCACATCGATCATGATCTTGGGGTCTAGCCCGGCTTTCACCCCCATCGCCACCGCCTCGGAGGTGATGGCCATTGATGCCGCCGACACCAGGTTATTGGCGAGTTTCATGGTCTGCGCCATGCCGGGCTCGGCGCCGATATAGAAGAGCTTGCCGATGTGACGCAGCACATCGGAGAGGCGCTCGAAGCTTGCCTTAGGCCCCGATACCATCACCGCGAGCGTGCCCTTGATCGCACCGTTTCGTCCGCCCGATACCGGTGAATCGATGAACTCGATGCCCCGCGCAGCGAGTGCAGTCTGAACCGAACGCGCCATTGAAGTGCCGGTGGTGGAGAGGTCCACCACCGTTCGCACTACGCTACCGTGAATGAGACCAGTCGCCGACGTGCAGACGTCGTTTACGATCTTCGGCGTGGGCAGTGATAGCAGCACCGTATCCACCTGGTCGCCCACCTCGCGCACTGAGGCGGCAACCTTCGCGCCACGGGCAGCCAAAGCCTGGGCGGCAGCAGGGTTGACATCAAACACAACCAGCGTGTGCCCGGCATCGAGCAGGCGCTCGGCCATGGGCACACCCATGGCTCCCAATCCGATGAAGCCCAGATTCATTGCAATCTCCGAGATACGCGGCTGACCCGGTCGGTCATCGCCGATCAGGCCGAAGGATCGCATCGGATCCGCGGCTTGAGAAGCGGGCGATCCGAAAGTGATTCCGTTATGGCCGCGCGGCGCCAGGTTTGCCTATACTTGCCGCGCCCCTGTTGGGGTGTTTCCCAACCCAATCATGCAAAAGCCTGCCCCGCCCGAACTCGCTCCAACGAGCCTGACCATCCCCGCGCTGGTGACCGAGATGGCGAACCGCTATCCGGATCGCGAAGCAGTGGTGGGGGCCCATGACCGGTTCACCTATCAAGGCCTCGAGCGGGCGGTGAACCTGGTGGCTGCATTCCTTCTGCAGGCAGGTATCCGTAAGGGCGATAAGGTGGCGGTGCTGATGGGCAACCTCCCCGAGTGGATCATTGCCGACTTCGCGATCACCTCCATTGGCGCGGTGATGGTGGCAGTCAATACCTGGGTGACGGCTCGGGAACTCGCCTACGTGCTGGAGCATTCCGACACGCGCCTCCTCGTCACCACCGGCCGGTTTCTGCGTCACGATTACCGCGCAATGATCGACGAACTGCGAGCCGAGTCCCGACTGCCTCAACTCGAGCGCCTGCTGGTGGTGGGCGAAGACGTACGCGACGGCGATCTGCGCTGGACCGATGCACTGCGCGAGCCCGATCCCGCTGCTGCGTCCCGACTGAACGAAGCGCGCTCGGCCGTGAAACCCGATGATCCCGCTTACATCCTCTACACCTCGGGTTCTACCGCGCTTCCCAAAGGGGTGGTCGTGCAGCACCGCGGGCTGGTTGAAAACATGTGGCAGATCGGTCAGCGCCAGCACGTCACGCATCATGACCGATTGTGGCTCGCCGTCTCGCTCTTCTGGGGGCTGGGGTGCGAGAACGCGCTCTTCAACCTCTATACGCACGGCGGCTGCATTGTGCTTCAGGAAAGCTTTGACGCTGAGGTGGCCCTCCAACTGATCGAGCGCGAACGCTGCACGATGTTCTATGGCACGCCCAACATGGCTGAAGCGCTTCTGAGTGCGCCCGGTTATCGGCGAGAGCGGCTTCGAACCATGCGGGGGGGCGCTACGATCGGCACACCTGATCAGATCCGACGCCTGGTCGATGCGGGCCTCACCGAGATCTGCAACATCTACGGACTCACCGAAACCTACGGCAACTGCACGGTCACTGATGCAGCTGACGATCTGGCGCTACGGCTGACCAGCATCGGCCAGCCGCTCGCGGGCTTTGATATCCGGGTGATCGACAGCAGCTCCGGGCTGGAGTGCGCACCTGGCGAGATCGGAGAAATCCGCGTCAAGGGTCATGTGCTCAAGGAGTATTACAAGGATCCCGAGCGTACCCGCGAGGCCTTTGATGAGCAGGGCTACTTCCGCACGGGCGATCTCGGTCTGTTCGGACCCACCGGGCACCTTTATTTCCGGGGGCGGATCAAGGAAATGATCAAGACGGGTGGCATGAATGTGTCGCCGGTTGAAGTGGAACAGGTGCTCACCGGACACCCGGGCGTGATGGCAGCCTATTGTGTGCCGCTCCCTGACCCCGAGCTCGAGGAAGTGTTCGGCGCGGTGGTGGTGCCCAAGCAAGGGGCGGTGATCGATCTCGAGGCCGTGCGGGCTTTGTGCACCCGCGAACTGGCACGATACAAACGACCGAAACAGTTTCTGGTGATCGAGGAGCGCGATCTGCCGCTCACCATCACTGGCAAAGTGCGCAAAGACGATCTGATCCGCCGCTTCACCTGATCGGCTGAGGCTGACACAGATTTTGCATCGAATTCTCAATGGAGATCTGCCAGATGACACTCCCCAATTACGAAATTTACGCGGTCAAGTATGCGCACCACGACCGCAGTTCGCGCGACAACTTTGTGGGCGGGGACAGCCATGACGTGCCCATGCCGCTTGATTACTTTGTCTGGGCGATTCGGGGCGGCGGTCGCACGTGGGTGCTGGATACCGGGTTTTCCGAGGAGGTTGCCAAGCAGCGCGGACGCGATTTTCTCCGCTGTCCCGGACAGGGGTTGTCACTGCTAGGAATCGATCCCGAGTCGGTGAGCGATGTCATCATCTCGCATATGCATTACGACCACGCCGGCAATGCGCAGCTTTTCCGGCGGGCGCGCTACCACCTGCAGGACCGCGAGATGCAGTTCGCAACCGGGCGCTGCATGTGTTTCAAGCCCATGCGTTTTCCGTTCGATGTGAATGACGTGAAAGCCATGGTCGACCGGGTGTTCGAAGACCGCGTGTGCTTTCATGATGGTGACGACGAAATCGCGCCAGGCATCACGCTCCACCGGGTGGGCGGCCATACGATGGGATTACAGGTGGTACGCGTCCATACCCGCCGCGGGTGGGTGGTGCTTGCGAGCGACGCCTCGCATTTCTACGCGAACATCGAGTCCGATCGGCCGTTTCCGCTCATCTACAACCAGGCCGACATGCATGAGGCCTATCGGCGCGTTTATTCGCTTGCCAGTTCTCCGGCGCATGTTATTCCTGGCCACGATCCACTGGTCATGAAGCGCTATCCGGCGCCCAGTGATGCCCTGCGCGGCATCGCAGTGAGGCTTGATGCCGATCCGATCGCCGACTGATTCAGGCTTTCCCACCATTGCGTTTCAAGGACTCCACCATGTCAGCCTTTCCTGATGAAGACTGGTTCAGGGCCTATCAGGCCCGCGTCAACGCCGATCGAGAACTCGCAGTGATCGGCAACTGGTTCAGTGCGCGTTTCTCGATCACTGTGGGTGACACCCGCCGCGTGCTCACGGTTGAACAGGGGCGCATCAGCCAGATCAATTTCGCGCCGCGCTTTGATGCCCGTCCCGCTTTCGGGTTCCGGGCGCCGATGGACACCTGGGCCAAGTTTGTGAGTGCCACGCCGCCGCCGCTCTATAACGACTTCTTCGCCATGCTGATGCGCGTGCCCGAGTTTGTGCTGGAGGGGGACGGTCTGGTCGCCATGCAGAACGGCCGCGCACTGCAGCGGATGATGAACCTGATGCGAAAGGAAGCCGCATGAACCGCCTCGAACCGATCAGCGGCCGTTATGTCACGGTCGATATTCAGGGCGAAGCCCATCGCATTTTTTTCGAGGAAGCGGGCGAGGGCGTGCCGCTCATTTGTCTGCACACTGCAGGGGCCGATTCGCGACAGTGGCGGCATCTGTTAAACGATACCGATGTCACCAGCAAGTTCAGGGTGCTGGCGTTTGATCTGCCCTATCACGGGCGCTCAAACCCGCCCGATCAGTGGTGGCTGCGCAAATATCAGCTCACCTCGCAGCTGTATGCCGACATGATTCGGGCCTTCTGGAAGGGGCTGGATCTCGATCGTCCAGTCATCATGGGTTGCTCGATGGGCGGAGCGATTGTGCTCAAGATGGCGGTGGATTATCAGCGTGAGCTTCGCGGCATTGTCGGGCTAGAGGCGGCCGCGTACGCACCTGGCCGCTACAACGACTTCCTGCATCACCCGGCGGTGCATGGCGGTGAACTCTGCGCGAGCTACACCATGGGTCTGTGCGCGCCCACCACACCCGAAACCAACCGCCGCGAAAACTGGTGGTATTACGCACAGGGCGGTCCTGGCGTCTACGCTGGCGACGTGCATTTCTACAGCTTCGACTGGGACGGCCGTGAGGCGATCAAGACAATCGATACCGGTCTTTGCAAGGTGTCGCTACTGACCGGTGAATACGATTACTCCGCCACCCCGGCCATGTCGGAGGCGGTGGCCGCGTCAATCAAAGGGTCGCGCTACAGCCTCATGAAGGGCATGGGGCATTTTCCGATGATCGAGGACTGGCCCGGGCTCAAGCGCTATCTGATGCCAGAGCTTGAACAGATGCTGGGTTGAGTGCCGGCGCGGGCTGTGTGGCAGATCCGGACAGC
>JAGWXN010000115.1 GCA_018969885.1 Betaproteobacteria bacterium
GCGGCCATGGGTTTCCACGGCAAGCTCATCGGCAGCAGTCGGATCGTTCAGCATGAAGGCAAGCAGATTGTGCCGGTGAACCTCGTCGCGCGCGGGCCCTTCCGGCGCATCGCGCCAGGCGCGCAAGCGTCCGAACGGTGGCGGGTTGTCGCGAAACACGGGCGGGCCAGTGAGCACCAGCCGCGCGACATGCCCGGGCCAATCGCGCGCAAGCAGAACCGCCACCACCGTGCCAAATGAAAACGCCACAATGTCCAGCGCACGCACCCCAGGCAGAATCTGCTCGAGTCCCAGCACCAGCCAGCGCGGAATCACATCGGCATCGTTGCCATCGGGCGGTAGGGCCGAGTCACCGGAGCCCGGCAGATCAGGGGCAATCACCTGGTAGCCGGCTGCAGCCAAGGTCTCGACGTTGCGGATCCAGTGCGTCCAGCTGCCCGAGCCACCGTGAAGTAGCAGAAGCGGCCGTCCCTGACCCCACAAATACCACACCAGCCGCCCCGCTCCGCACGGCGTCTCGACGCGCGTGCCTGCGGCTGCGACGCGTTCGACCTCAGCCCGCGCCGCGAGCGGTCCGCTGGCGATTGCCTGGTGGATCACTTCACCATGCCCCAACTCTTCAGACGACTGGTCGCATGACGGGCAGCATCTCCCTGCGGAACCGCGGACAGATAGCGGCGATAGGACTGGGCCGCCGCCTGGCGGTTCTGAAGGCCCTCGTGCGAGAGCGCAAGCAGGAAATCGGTATCGGGGTCGCCGGGCAGTGCCTGGGCGTAGCGATTGAGCTCCTGCTGCGACTCGGCGAACCGCTTCTGGCCCAGCAGATTGATGCCCGAAAGCTGCATTGCCTGGCCTTCGGTCGGATACACCCGACGCGCCTGCGCAAGATAGGCCTGCGCCTCAGCGCGCCGGTTCTGTGCGATCTGGCACTTGGCCATCAGACAAAGCCCGGTGTAGTCATCGGGAGCCGTCTTGAGCGCCGAGGTGAGGGCCTGCTGGGCCTCAGGCAGGCGCTTACGCGCCATGGCCTGCTCGCCCGTCTGCTGATCGGCGATCGCCGGACGAAGCTTGCGCAGGCTCGCGGTCTGGTCCATGTAGCGCTCGCGCTGGACCGAAGCGGATGCGGTCGCCGCATAGCGGTTTGATGCCTCGCGGCGCATCGTGGCCAAGCGCTCTTCCGACATGGGGTGGGAACTGAACATGGTGTCGAGCAGACCGGGCTTTTCGCTCGACTGCCGCACCAGCACGCCCATCAGTTCCGACATGCCCGAGGCGGGGTAGCCGACGCCCGTCATATACGCCATGCCGAGCGAATCGGCCTCGCGTTCGTTGTCGCGCGAATAGGCTGACAGAAGCGCACTCGCACCGATCTGGCCGCCGAGCGCGATGATTGGCGCCCAGTCGCCCCCACGATCGGATGCGGCCACAGCAAGGCTCACGCCGGTGATCACCAGCTCCGCGACCATCGACTGACCGACGCGCTGCGCGCTGTGCCGAGCATTGACATGACCGAGTTCGTGACCCAGCAAGCCGGCGAGCTGGGCCTCGTTATCCATCTCAAGCAGGATGCCGCGCGTGATACCGATGCTGCCCGCAGGAAAGGTGTAGGCATTCACATAGTTGGCATTGAGCGCCCGGCATGAATAGGGCATCTTGGGCCGGTGAGAACGCGCGGCAATCCGGCCGTTCATCTCGCCCAGATAACGGTTGAGCGAGTCATCCTGAACCGCGCCGTAGTCATTTGAGAACTGGTGCGGCGCCTGTTTCCGGTCGATATCGATCTCGTCCTGTTCAGACAGACCCACCAGCACCTTCTCGCCGGTGACCGGGTGCGCCGCGCAACCCGAGAGCGTGGGCAGCGCCACAGGTGCGGAGACCACGCCGATCAGCCAGAGCATGTCGCGGCGCGTTAGCGAGCCGCGGCTTGCGCGCTCACCGATGGGTTCGTTCATGAGACATCTCCAGCCGATTACGGTTGTCAATCGACGCTAGCTTAGCGCGAGGCGGGCCGCCTGCGAACGAGGATCAATTCACCGGCTCAAGACGGGCGACGGAGAGCGCGAGCCACTTGACCCCGGCGCGACCGAAATTGATCTGCACTCGGGCATCGGCCCCCTGGCCTTCGATACCCACGATCACCCCTTCGCCAAAACGGGCATGAGCCACCGTCTGTCCGATCCGCCAGGGAACGCCACGGTCGAAGCGCGCAGCCGCCTGGACCGCGGTGGCATCGGCGCGGCCAACGTCGGAATCGCGATCAACGCCGCGCGAGCCGGGCAGCCGTCGAGGGTCACTCCAGGGTTCGTTTCCACCCGGACTGCGGTGGTCGGCGCCCCGGCGCCCGAACCCGTTGCCCGAGCGTTCAACGCCTTCCCAGGCGCCGCCCCAGCCCTCGCGATAGCTGCTTGCGGCCGCCTGCACGCGCGGGGTCAGCCATTTCAGCGCGCCTTCGGGCAGTTCCTCGAGAAAGCGCGACCGAAGGTTGTAGCGGGTCTGACCATGCAACATGCGCGTCTGCGCGAGCGACAGGTAGAGGCGGCTTCTCGCCCGCGTGATCGCCACGTACATCAAACGGCGCTCTTCCTCCAGGCCATCAACCTCGGCGACCGAGTTTTCATGCGGGAACAACCCTTCCTCGAGCCCGGTGATGAAGACCGCCGAAAACTCCAGTCCCTTGGCTGCGTGCACGGTCATGAGCTGCACCGCATCCTGCCCCTCTCCAGCCTGGCTTTCACCGGCTTCAAGCGAGGCATGGGACAGAAACGCGGCAAGCGGCGAAAGCAGGGGCGCCGCGAGCGGATCGGCGGGTGCGTCGATGGCGGCGAGGAGCAGGGCACCGTCGGACGCCGACTCGGGCGCAGCGCTTGTCGCCACGTCAGTCATCGACTCTGATGCCAACGACCGGGCCACCCCAAGGCTCGCCGGCAGGTCGGGACCGAACCCTTCTTCGGCCGCGAACGAGACCGCAGCATTGACCAGTTCGCGCAGGTTTTCAATTCGCTCCTGGCCTTCCTTCTCGGTGGCATAGTGCGCGGTCAGTCCGCTGCGATCCACCACATGCTCAACCAGATCAGCGAGTGACATCCGGGCGGTTTCCTCGCGCAGACGATTGATGAGCGACAGAAATGCGCCCACTTTCGCAGCCGCCCCGCCCGTGAGCACGGCGGCGGCGCGCGAGAGGCTCAGCGAATCGCGCCGCGCGGCATCTTGCAGCAGCTCGATCGAGCGTGTGCCGATGCCGCGTGCTGGAAAATTGACGACCCGCAAAAATGCGCCGTCATCGTCCGGGTTATCGATCAGCCGCAGATACGCCATCGCATGACGAATTTCGGCACGCTCAAAAAACCGCAGCCCGCCATAGACCCGATAGGCGATGCCCGCCGAAAACAGCGCGTGTTCCAACACCCGCGATTGCGCATTCGAACGGTAAAGCAGCGCCACCTCGCGACGCTCGAGCCCATCGCGGCCAAGCTGGCGGATTTCGTCAACCAGCCACTGCGCCTCGAGCACGTCGCTGAAGGCTTCGTGCACCCGCACCGGCTCGCCGTCACCCGCATCGGTCCAGAGATTTTTTCCAAGGCGGCGTGTGTTGTGTTCGATCAGCGCATTGGCGCAGTCGAGGATGTTGCCGTGCGAGCGATAGTTCTGCTCGAGTTTGATGAGATTCGACACCCGGAACTCGCGCTCAAATGACGACATGTTCGCCACATTCGCGCCACGAAACGCGTAGATGCTCTGATCGTCGTCACCCACCGCAAAGACCGAGCTGTCAATGCCAGCCAGCAGCTTCAGCCACCGGTACTGCAGCACATTGGTGTCCTGGAACTCATCGACCAGGATGTGCCTAAAGCGGTGCTGATAGTGCTCTCGTAACAGCTGATTGCGCTCGAGAAGTTCATAGCTCCGTAGAAGCAGTTCGGCAAAGTCGACCACCCCTTCGCGCTGGCACTGATCGTCGTAAGCAGCATAGAGTTCAACGAAACGCCGGTTGTAGTCGTCAAACACTTCCACCGCCCCGGCACGCAGACCCGCCTCCTTCGACTGATTGATGAAGTACTGCAGGTTCTTGGGGGGATATTTTTCATCGTCGACACCGGCCGCGCGCAGCAACCGCTTGATCGCAGACAGCTGGTCCGATGAATCCAGGATCTGAAAGCTGGGCGACAGCCCCGCGTCGCGCGCGTGCGTGCGCAGCAACCGGTTACAAAGACCGTGGAACGTACCTATCCACATGCCACGCGGATTGATCGGCAACATCGCCGAAAGCCGCGTCGTCATTTCGCGTGCGGCCTTGTTGGTGAAGGTGACCGCAAGAAGCGACTGCGGGCTCACCTGACCGGTTGAAATCAACCAGGCAATCCGGGTGGTGAGCACGCGGGTCTTGCCGCTGCCGGCCCCCGCGAGAATCAGCGCATGGCCGGCGGGAAGGGTCACCGCGGCAAGTTGCGCCTCGTTGAGATGGGCGAGGAGATTGGACATGCCGCCATTGTAGTCATCGCGACCACCCGGTCTCGCGAGAGGCCGGCGCGGCTGCGCGCCTCGGCCTCGCCGCTCCGCTTTCCTCACCCAGCGCGGCCCTCGACGGCGCTCAATGCCGTATGCTCACCGAAAAACGTCGGGATCGTCTTCCATGACCGCGCTCCTTCTCAATATCGGCCACGCCATCGACCATCTCCTCCTGCTGGTCTTTGCCACCGCCGTCGGTGCAATCGCCGCCGACTTCGGAGTCGACAGCTGGGAGTCCCTCATGCCCTACGCCACCGGTGCGTTCTTCATGTTCGGCCTGGGGTCTCTCCCGTCGGGCCGACTGGGTGACCTGTGGGGCCGGCGCGCCATGATGCTGGTGTTCTTTTTCGGCATCGGGCTGGCTTCGATCGGCGTGGCGTTCACCACCGGTCCGTGGTCCATGGCGGTCGCGCTTACGCTGGTGGGCTGTTTCGCCTCCATCTATCACCCGGTCGGCATCCCCATGCTGATCCAGTCCACCCGAACGCCCGGAAAAACCATCGGTATCAACGGGTTGGCCGGTAACCTTGGCATTGCTTTCGCAGCGCTGTCCACTGGTTTTCTGGTGCAGCTCGCCGGATGGCGTGCCGCGTTCGTCGTGCCCGGCGTGGTCTCCATCCTCTGTGGGCTCCTGTTTCTGCGTGCCACCACCGCCGAAACCGAACCGCCCGCCCAACGCGCCCCCAAGCTGATCGATATGCCGGAGTCACTCCGCCGACGGGTGTTCACCGTCATGCTGATGACCGCAATCACCGGTAGCCTCGCCTTCAACCTCACCACCAACGGCAATGCCGAGCTGCTCAAAGACCGGCTGCCAGCGCTTGCCACCGAGCCCGCCACGCTGGGCATGTTACTCGCGCTTGTTTACACCATCGCCTCACTCGCGCAGCTGCTCGTGGGTCGACTGATCGACGCCGTTCCCATGCGCCCGCTCATGCTCGCCATCATGGTGCTGCAGCCGGTGGCATTTTTTGCCGCCACCGCCACCGAGGGCTGGATGATGTTCGTCGCCATGACGGCATTCATGCTGCTGGTGTTTGGCGGCATTCCGTTTTCCGATGCAATCATCGCGCGCTACATCGATGACCGGATGCGTTCACGGGTGAGCGGCATCCGGCTCACCATCTCGTTTACGGCAAGTTCCAGCGCGGTCTGGCTGCTGGGCCCATTCGTCAAGCACAGCGGCTTTGACGCGCTGCTCATCACGCTCGCGGTGATCACCGCCTGTTCAGCCGCGGTGGCGTTGTTGCTGCCGCACAGCGCACCGCCCGCACAAAGCGCCGCCCGCTGAGCCGCAGGGGCTGGGGCCAGCGGCCCGGCCTTCACTCCCCGGGGCGCGCGCCGGCGGTCCCTTACCCACGATTCGGTATCCCTCAGCAGCGCGCCCGCGACCTCAGCCCGCGCGCGCCGTTGTCATCCGTGACAACACCAGATGACTGACCAGCCCCGCCAGAATCGCCCACTCCAGCGAGACGGTCATGGTGAGGACAAATGTGACCCCCATGGCGACTGCGCTCGCCCGTCCTTCATCGACCACCGCCAGGATTTCGCGGCGGTTGATCAGTGCGATCGCGACCATCAGCAGCACGCCCGCAACCGCAGCAAGTGGCAGCCAGCGGGCAAGCGGCGACACCAGCGCCACGATCAGCACAAGCGCTACCGCCGCACTGATGGCCGACAAAGGCGTGACCGCACCCGCCTCCACGTTCACCCCCGACCGATTGAACGAGCCGCTGGCCGGATACGAGGAGAACATCGACCCCGCCAGATTGGCGAGTCCTTGCGCGCGGACCTCGCGCGGCCCATCCAGCGCATGGCCACTGCGCTGTGCTACCGAACGGGCAATCGATACTGCCTCGGCGAGCGCAAGCAGGGTCATGACCAGGGCAGGTACGGCGAGCGCCTGTAGCGTCGCCGGCGACAGGTCGGGCGCCGACCAGGGCGGCCAGGCCGAGGTCAGTTCTGCCGTAAACAGCAGGCCCTCACCCAGGCCTGTTGCGACCAGCGCGGCCGCAGCCAGCCCACCGGCAATCACCCCAACCAGCATGTAAGGCACGCGCCGGTTCCAGGGCTTGGCGAGCACGCAGGCAAGAATGGTGCACGCCGCCACGGCGACGGTGGGCAGGTGGATCTGGCCGATGTCGTTTACCAGTCGTCTGGCGGTCTCGAACACGCTGAGTCCTCTTGGCCAGTCGAGTCCGAGCAGGGTACGAACCTGGGAGTTGATGATCAGCACAGCGGCGCCCGCGGTAAAACCAACAATTACGCTGTGCGGAACGCGGTCAATCAGCCGCGCCACGGGCGTGAAGCCGACTGCAAACTGCAGCACCCCCACCATGAAAGTGAGCGTGATCGCAAGCTGCACAAACTGTGCGCTCCCGGGCGTGGCGAGCGGCGCGAGGAGCGCCAGCACCGTAAGCGAGATGGCATTCGCCGGACCGGTGACCATCAGGCGGCTTGAGCCAAACCAGGCCGCGATGATGCAGGGCACGATCGCCGTATACAGCCCGTACTGCGGGGGCAGTCCCGCCAGCGTGGCAAAGGCAAGCCCCTGCGGCAGCACCACCACCGCACCGGTCAGGCCAGCGGCGAGATCGGCGCGCACAACACCTGGCCGGCGCAGGTCGGCAATCCAGTCGGGAAGAAGGGTGCGCAAGGCGATGTCTGGATCAGCGGGGCGGTGACTGAACCCAGAGTGCCCAATACGCTCGCAGCCGATGAAGGGTGCGCAAACAGACACTCAAGGAATCAGCGGGCATGGGCACTTGCCTGGGGGATCGGCAACAACACTTGCCGGATTCTAATCGGCCGCGCACGTCGGCCTGGCCAATGGCGCACAATATCGGCTTTCCGCTGATCGATTCGGACACCGCACCGGAGCGAGCGCTTGCAGGACCCCAGCTCACCCCCATCCCCGCGCCCCGACGCCTCCTCGCCACCGCGCAGTGCGTTCGCACGGCTGGCGCGTCTCATGCCGGCGCGTCGCCGCAACCTGGCCTACCTGCGTCTCTGGTTCGGGCGGCTCACGTTCTGGCTGGGTGCAGTGGGCGTGGGTCTGCTGGCGGTCGCGTTTGCAAAACTTGCTGACTGGTTCGGCGATCAGTTCCAGCTGCTCTACTCCGAATTTCCCTGGATTCCCTGGGTGCTCACGCCGGCGGGTGGGGTCCTGCTCCTCTGGATCACGCGCCGCTATTTTCCAGGTGCCGAGGGAAGCGGCATTCCGCAGACCCTGGCCCATATGTCGGCGCCAAATGCTGAACGACCTCACCCGCTGCTGTCGCTACGCATCATTGTCGGCAAGATCCTAGTGGGCGCCGGTGCAGTAGGCGCCGGATTCTCGCTGGGCCGCGAGGGCCCCACGGTGCAGGTGGGCGCATCGCTCATGCATGAGCTGCATAAATATCTGCCACGATCACTTCACGTGAGCCGCGAGCACCTCATTGTCGCGGGAGGGGCTGCGGGCATCGCGGCCGCGTTCAACACCCCCCTCGCCGGCATCATGTTCGCCATCGAGGAAATGACCCGCAGCGTCGGCACCCGGGTGAGCGGACTCATCATCATCGCAATCGTTCTGGCCGGTGTGGTGTCGCAAGCGCTGATAGGCGGCGGCCACTACTTTGGCCACATCCTGATTGCCGCGGAAACGGGGGACCTGCTGATCTGGGTCATCGTTGCCTCGCTCGCAAGCGGCGTCGCTGGCGGTCTCTTCGCCAGAATGCTGATCAAGGCAGCACTTGGCTGGACTGGGCCCATCGCTGATTTTCGCCGGCGCCGGCCGCTGGTGTTCGCAGCGTTCTGCGGCCTGCTGATCGCGGCCATGGGCTCGCTCACCGCCGGCGCCATCTTCGGTACCGGCTATGAGCCCACGCGCGCGCTTCTGGAGGGCGACGCCGAGAGCCTGCCGTGGTACTTCTTTTTCTTCAAGCTCGCCGCCACCTTTGTGTCCTACCTGAGCGGCCTCCCCGGCGGCATCTTCGCGCCCTCGCTCAGCATCGGTGCCGGGCTGGGTCACGCGCTCACTTATCTGCTGGGCAATCCCGAGCACGCAGGCATGTTGCTGGTCCTTGCCATGGCGGGCTTTCTTGCAGCCGCCACGCAGGCACCCATCACGTCGTTCATCATCGTGATGGAAATGGTTGATGGGTATTCCAAGGTGATTGCGCTCATGGCGGTGGCGCTATTTGCAAGCTGGATCTCGCGGCTCTTTTGCCCGCCGCTCTACATGACACTCGCCCGACGCTACGCGCCCCCGCCACCACCCCCTCCGCCGCCGCCTGCAGCGCCCGAGGCGCCTCTGGAAGCGCCTTCCGCCGCGCCTTCCACGCCTTCCGACGCACCCCGTACACCCGCCGACCCGCCCCGGCCCTAGGCCTGCCCCACCCCGCTTTCTCTCACCATGACCCCAGCCGAACTTCCCCTCGAGGGCATCACGGTCGTCTCGCTCGAGCAGGCTATCGCAGCGCCGTTTTGCACCCGCCAGCTCGCCGACCTCGGTGCCCGCGTCATCAAGATCGAACGGCCCGACGGCGGTGACTTCGCCCGCGGCTACGACGGCCGGGTCAAGGGATTGAGTTCGCATTTCGTCTGGACCAACCGATCGAAGGAAAGTCTGACGCTTGACCTCAAGCAGCCGGCCGGGCTCGACGCGCTCAAGCGTCTCATCGGTCGCGCTGACGTTCTGGTGCAGAACCTCGCCCCGGGCGCCGCCGCACGCATGGGGCTGGACCACGAAAGTCTCGCTCCCATTCACCCTGCGCTGATCGTCTGCGACATCTCGGGCTACGGATCCGACGGTCCCTATCGCGACCGCAAAGCCTACGACCTGCTGGTCCAGAGCGAATCGGGTTTTCTGTCGATCACCGGAAGCCCCGATGAAATGGCCAAGGCGGGCTGTTCCATCGTCGACATCTCCGCAGGCATGTATGCCTACAGTGCGATCCTCGCTGCGCTCCTGAAGCGCGGTCGAACCGGTCGCGGCTGCCGCATCGACATCTCGATGCTCGAATCAATGGCCGAGTGGATGGGCTTTCCGCTCTACTACGGCTTTGACAGCGCACCGCCGCCGCCGCGCGCCGGCGCCATGCATGCCTCGATCTGCCCCTACGGTCCATTCGCCTGCGGCGATGGCCGTACGGTGATGCTGGGCATCCAGAACGAGCGCGAATGGCAATCCTTCTGCGAGCAGGTGCTGGGCCAGGCCGATCTTGCAACCGACCCCCGCTTTGACAGCAACTCCCGGCGACTGGCCGCACGCGACGAGGTCCACCGCCTGATCAACGCCCGTTTCTCGTCAATGACTGCCGAGCAGGTGATCACGCTCCTCGACACCGCGCGGATTGCCTTTGGCGAAGTCAACACGATCGCGGGTCTATGGGCGCACCCGCAG
>JAGWXN010000002.1 GCA_018969885.1 Betaproteobacteria bacterium
ACCCGGATCGCAGAGCTGCTCCGCGCGAGCCCGGCTGCCGACCTCGAGCGCAACCTGAAGGCGCTCCTGGCTCAGACGTTTCAGAAGCTTGAACTCGTTACCCGCGAGGAGTTCGAAGTCGAGCGTGAGCGACTGGCCCGCCTCCAGACGCGATTGGAGGCGCTCGAACGCCACCTACAGGGCAGGGCTGCGCCGGACGGCGCGGCCGCAGCCCCTGCCCCAGTTTCGTCCAACCCTGGCGCCGAGGCACCCAGCCAGCCGCCCGAAAATCCTTATCAGCTACCGCCCGCGGGCCGTTAAGCGGACCAGAGGCCGCTCAGAGCCCGATCACGCCGTCGCGAGCCTGCGGCGGCAGTCGCGCCAGGTGGGCGGTGCAGGGCCCCAGCGCAAGGCGCAGCCGCCCCCCGATAACCTCGGCCACCACCAGCGAAGCGTTGGCAGGCGGGCCGGCGCGAACGCTCGCCGCCCCGCCCTCAATGTGCGCCGCAAGCAGTTGGCGCACGACCAGGCCGTGGGTTACCAGGAGAAGATGCTCGGCGTCGGCCAGGCGATCGGCGGCTGCCTGCGTTAATCCGCTGACGCGCGCCACGAGCCTCGCGCAGCCATCCGCCACCCGCGCCTCGAACTGCGCAAGCGACTCGCCCTCGGGCGGCGCCTCGATCATCGTGATCGGATTGAAATCGAGGCTGCGATAAGCACGACCCCGCAGCGCCCCGAAATTACGCTCGCGCCAGTCGGGAGAGGTGTCGACCGACCGCTCCACATGCAGCGCCACCTGCTCGGCAGTCTGGCGCGCACGCAGCAGATCACTTGCCACGATCGCAGCCACCCGGTACTCCTGCGCGAGGCGCGCACCGAGGGCATCGGCCTGCTGTAGACCATGCGGTGAGAGCCCCGTGTCAGCCGGCTGAACGATGCCGGCGACATTGAGCGCGGTTTCGCCGTGTCGCGCGATCAGCAGCGCCATTGCGCCGCCCCGGCTGGCCGGTGAAGCGCAGCGCGTCGCATCAGGGCTGCGGCCCCCAGCCGGCCGGCAGCATGAGCTTGTTCTTTTGCGACACAAAGAGCGGCCGCACCTTCTTCGCGAAAGCCATGAACTTAGGGTCGGAGAACACGCCGGTCCAAAACGCGCGCCGATCGGCGTCGTCGTCGAATTTCCAGATGTGGATGAGTTCGTTGATCGCGCCCACGTCACCCGTGAAATAGCCGATCAGCTTCGGCGGGTGGCCGCTGATGGCCGCCCAGCCCTCGCTTTTGTAGAGCTCCATGATCTCGGCCATCTTGCCGGGAATGACTTCGTAGGTGCGCAGTTCGTAAATGGCCATGGGGAAACCCTCCGGTTACGTTGAAGGCCGAAGTATGAGGGGCGCCGCGCAAAGCGCAGCGTGCGGTTTCGCGAAACGCGCGCGGGCGCCGACAGCACCTGGCGCAAAACATCTCACTCATCCCAATGGCCTGGCCGGTTGGCCGAGCCCTGAGTCGATTCGGACAGCGTCCCGGGGCAGCATCGGTCCTTCGTATTTCGGGGCGTTCACGCCGCCCAGCCGTCCGATTTCCAGCCCACCCCCCTCCGCCATGTCGCTTGCCATCGTCCGATCCCGCGCCCTCATCGGGCTGTCCGCGCCCGAAGTCCGGGTCGAGGTTCACGTCGGGCGCGGCCTGCCCGCATTCCATATCGTGGGTCTGCCGGAGGCTGCGGTGCGCGAAAGCCGCGAGCGGGTACGCGCAGCGCTCGTTCACCGCGGCTTCGATTTTCCCAATCGCCGCCTCACCGTCAATCTCGCACCGGCCGATCTTCCGAAAGACTCCGGCCGATTTGATCTCCCGATCGCCATTGGCGTGCTCGCGGCAAGCGGTCAGCTGCCCGCAGAGCCACTCGAAGACCTCGAGCTCGCCGGTGAACTCTCCCTCACTGGCGAACTACGCCCCATTCGCGGCAGCCTCCCCATGGCAATCGCCGCCCGCACCGCCGGCCGCCGGCTGGTGGTCCCGGCTGCCAGCGCCAGCGAAGCCGCGGTCTATCCCGAGGTCGCTGCGCTTGCAGCCCACCACCTGGGCGAGGTGTGCCTGCATCTGCTCGGCGCATCACCTCTGGCAAGAGTCGATCACCAGCTGCCCGCACCCGCTCAGTGGCAGGGCGCCAACTTCAGCGACATCCGCGGCCACACCCAGGCACGGCGGGCGCTTGAAATCGCGGCCGCGGGCGGCCACTCGGCACTCATGGTGGGCCCGCCCGGCGCCGGCAAATCCATGCTCGCCTCGCGCCTCGCCTCCATCCTCCCGCCCCTCTCAAGCGAGGAAGCGCTCGAAGTCGCTTCGGTGCAGGCGCTCGCCGGCAGCTTCAACTCCGCGCACTGGGGCCGTCGCCCGATGCGCGCACCGCACCACAGCGCCTCGGCTGCGGCGCTGGTGGGCGGCGGGCCTGGCCCGCGGCCCGGCGAAATCAGCCTCGCGCATCACGGCGTGCTGTTTCTCGATGAGCTGCCTGAGTTCTCGCGTCCCGTCCTGGAGGCCTTGCGTGAGCCGCTCGAAACCGGCCACATCACGCTCGCCCGCGCGAGCCGCTCCATCGATCTTCCAGCGCGCTTTCAACTGATCGCCGCCATGAACCCCTGCAGCTGCGGACATCTTGGCGACCCGCGCTGCCGGTGTAGCGCCGAGCAGGTGCTGCGCTACCAGCGACGCGTCTCTGGCCCGCTCCTCGATCGGCTCGATCTGCTCCTGTCGGTGGCGCGCCTGAGCGAAACCGATCTGCTCGAGCGCACACCGGTCGAGGCAAGCGACACCATCCGCCTGCGGGTGGAAGCCGCCTGGTCGCGTCAGCTCAGCCGGCAGGGCTGCGCCAATTCACGGCTCGACGCGCAAGGCATTGCGCGCCACTGCGCGCTAGGCGCCGACGCCCAGGCGCTGATCGTGGCGGCAAGCCAGCGCCTGCGGTGGTCGGCGCGCGGCGTGCATCGCGCGCTCAGGGTCGCCCGCACCATTGCAGACCTCGCCGGTAGCGCCGACCTCGAACGCAACCATCTGGCCGAGGCCATCGCCTATCGCCGTTCACCCCTTGAGCTGAGCGGCGAGGCTGGCTGAACGCTCACATCGCCGCGCTTTGCCCGCCCGGCGGCTTCACGCGCCAGCCGATCATCACCGCAAGCGCCAACAGCTGCAGCACCAGCCAGCAGGCAAGCGCCCACCGAAACGCAGGCGCCTGCTCAAGCCCCAGTTGCCGGCCCAGCACATCCACCAGCACGCCAAACAACCACTGGGTGAAAAAGATGCCCACGAAAATCATCATGTTGAAGGCGCTGAATGCCCGGCCGGTGAGCGCACCGCGAAAGGTGAGGCTCACATGGCTCTGAACCGGCGTAAACACCGTCACGCCCACCGCAAACGGCAGCCATGCGAGCCATGCCCAGGCGCCCTCGGCGAACACAATCACTGCCTGCGCACCAATCATGAGCAGCGATCCGCCCACCGTCACGGAAAGCGTCGACCAGCCACGCGCGGTCAGCCTGGGCATCACCCAACCCAGCAGCAGATAGGCAAACATCAACACCACATTGATCACCAGGAGCGCCTGCGCGCTTTGCGTCGCTGACATCCCAAGCACCCGCGTAAACCATGGCCCTGCCCACAGGCTCTGCATGGCAATGAACGTGGCCTGCAGCGTGACCGACGGCACGACGTACCGCCAGAAATAGCGCTCACGAAACACTTCAAGGTAGGCGCGCCATTGCTCGGCAAGCGGTGTGGCAGGCTGACGCGGCTCGGCCGGCAGGAGCACTCTCAGGCCTACCGCCGCAAGCGCGAGCAACCCCGCGCAGAGAAAAAACAGCCCCCGCCAGCCAATGAGCGGCAGGGCGAGCTGCGCAGGCACGGTTGACGTGAGCGCGCCCAGCGTGCCGGCGGTAAGCATCCAGGCGGCCAGCCGCTGCTGACGCTCCGGCGCAAACGCAAACCGGAAAGCGCGTAACCCCGACATCAGCGCGCCCGACACACCAATGCCGATCACCACCCGAGCGAGGCCCAGCACCCAGGCCTCGGTTGCAAGCGCAAACATGAGGCAGCCAAGCGCTGCAATCGCGAGCAGCGTCGAGTCGGTATCGCGCGAGCCAAACCGGTCGAGCCAGACGCCGAGCGGTAGCTGCATGAGGATGAAGCTGAAGAAATAAGCGCTGGAAAGCGCCCCGAGCTGCGCGTTGCTGAAGCCAAACTGATCGACGAGCTCTGGCGCAATCACCGCATTGACGGTGCGAAGCGCATACGACAGCACATAGCCCGAGGCAAAGAGCGCAAACACGCCGAACCCGGCCTCGACACTCGGCGGGGATACGCTTCGAATCATGGGACCAGCAACCGGAATGAATCGAGCATGGTGCGCGCCTGCTGCGCCTGGGCGGGCGCCACGATCGCCACCGCCTGCCAGAGCTGCTCCCGATGCGCAACGAACACCGCCTGCATGATCACCGGCTCGCCCGTCACCTGGCCGCGCGCTTCCACCGCGATGGCGTCCACCGCACCCTTCGCGGTACCGGAAAGATCAACCAACCCCACGCGGACCGGAACGCCAGGCTGTGGCTCAGCGCCCAGGTTACGCAGCATCGCCACCCGCATGGCCGACAGCGCCTTCGCATGGGTGGCCGCCATATCTGGGGCGGCCTCGAGCCGCACCGTGCCCACCGTGAACAGGGCCCGATCGACGCGCGCGCCGGTCATGGTCATGTCGACCTTAAGACCGTTGAGATCGATCTCCCGGCTCATGGACGCGGGGCGTCCGGGCAAAAGCACCGAAAAGCCCTGTTCGAGGCTTCGGGTTTCACGCCAGTTGAATTCGGGCGAACATGCGGCCGAGAGGCCAGCCAGTGCCAACCAACCCAACAGACCGCGGATCGCTCGTCGGCGACCGGCGATGCGCCGGAACATGCTGGACGGCAGACTCATCGGATAATGGTACCAAGCTGTCCCATCCTCCAGGGAGTTACAACCATGATCTACGAATTCCGTTCGCGCGCCACGGGCAGCATCGTGATGATGGGACAGGTGGCCGAACGGATGCTTGGCATCCTCGGTAAGCCCACCGGACCCCAGGGCATCATCACGGTTGAGCAGCTCCCTGAGGCGATCGCTAGACTGCGGACAGCGATCGCCGACGAGCAGCGCGCACGCGCGGCGGCACGCGAGGCCGCGCATGCGGGCGAGCGGGCTGCCGGTGCGCTGCCAAAGCCCGCCGCGGGCGGCGGGCACGACGCCGAAGAAGCCGGCCCCGGTGCGGCGATCTCGCTCGAAGCCCGGGCTCAACCGCTGATCGAAATGTTTGAGCGCGCGCTGGCCGGCAAGCGTGACGTCACCTGGGGGGTCTGAGTTGAAGCTCATCAGTGCCGACGACGCGGCCGCACTTATCCCATGCGGCGCCACCGTCGCGAGCGCGGGTTTTCTGGGGGCAGGACACGCTGAAGCGATCACCGAAGCGATCGAACGGCGATTCCTGCGTGACCAGGCGCCGCGCGACCTCACCCTCATCTACTCGGCCGGCCAGGGCGACCGGGCAACCCGCGGCGTCAATCACTTCTGCCACCGAGGGCTCACCCGCCGCGTGATTGGCGGGCACTGGCGATCGGCGCCCGGACTGGCGCAACTCGCCCTCGAGGAAGGCACCGAGGCCTACAACCTGCCGCAGGGCGTCATCTCACAGCTCTATCGCGCCATTGCGGGACGCAAGCCTGGCGTGATCACGCCCATCGGCCTGCACACCTTCGTGGACCCCAGGCATGGGGGCGGGAAGCTCAATCAGCGTTGTAGCGAGGATCTGGTGGAGCTCATCACGATCGCAGGCGAGGAGTACCTGCGCTATAAGCCCCTCCCGATCGACTGCGCGCTCATTCGCGCCACCACCGCTGATGCGCTGGGCAACCTGAGCGCCGAGCACGAGCCTTTTCACCATGAGCTCCTCGCCATCGCGCAGGCCGCGCGCAATAGCGGCGGGATGGTGATCGCACAGGTCAAACGTCTGGTGGGCGCCCACCCACAGGCGCGCGCAGTCTGCGTGCCCGGCATCCTGGTCGACTATGTGGTGGTGGTGGGCGAGCACCCCCATCATCACTCCATGACCTTTGGCGAATACTTTAATCCCGCCTATACCGGACTCATCCCGCGCCAGACGACGACGCCCGCGCGCGCGCGCTCGGGCTCATCCGGGCCGGCGACCCCGCCAGCAGGGCCACGAACCGTCGATCCGCGCCGCATCATTCAGCGGCGGGCGGTCCTTGAACTCGCCGCCGTTCGGCCACGTACTGTGAACCTGGGCGTCGGCATGCCCGCGGGGGTGGGCGCGCTGTCGCGCGAGGCGGGTATCCCGGGGATTGTGCTCACCGTGGAATCGGGCCCAATCGGCGGCACGCCGGCTGATGGCCTGTCCTTCGGCGCCGCCGAGCATCCGCAGGCAATCGTCGATGAACCCGCACAGTTCGACTTCTACGACGGCGGCGGCCTCGACATGGCGTTTCTTGGCATGGCCGAAGCCGATCCGCACGGCAATGTGAACGTCGGTCTGTTTGGCGTCGGTCCCTGGCGACGGATTGCCGGGGTCGGCGGTTTCATCAACATCACGCAATCCACGCGTGAGCTGGTCTTCATGGGTACCCTCACCTCAGGGGGGCTGCAGCTGATGATGGATAACGGGAATCTGAGGATCGAACGCGAGGGGCGCTGGAGGAAGCTGGTGCCGCAGGTAGGCCTCCTCTGCTTTAACGGCGAGTACGCCTCGCGTCAGGCGATTCGTGCCACCTATGTGACCGAGCGTGCGGTCTTTCGGCTGCAGGCGGGGCGGCTCACTTTGTGCGAGGTCGCGCCCGGGCTGGACGTCGAGCGCGATGTGCTGGCCCAGTTGCCCCCCGGGGTTGCGGTCGCGCCCTCGCTTTGCCTGATGGATGCCCGGGTGTTTCAGGACGGCCCGATGGTGCTGGACGACAACCCCCCACCCCCGGAGCCGCCTCGGGTGGCTGCGCGATGAGCGCCGGCCGCTTCGAGCAACCCGACCAGGCCCCCGCCGGTTTTCGTGAGATCTGGCGTGACTTCGGCACCGTCTATGCCGCCAACGGCCTGATCGGTTTCATCTTTGCGGCAAGCGGGCCCGTGGCGATCATTTTGTCGGTGGGCTCGCGGGGCGGGCTGACCGAGGCAGAGCTCGCATCGTGGCTGTTCGGGAGTTTTTTCGTCAACGGCATTCTCTCCATCCTCTTTTGCTGGCGCTGGCGGCAGCCGCTTGTTTTCTTCTGGACGATCCCGGGCACGGTTCTGGTCGGTCAGGCGCTTGAGCATCTGCGCTTTACCGAGGTGGTGGGCGCATTCCTTCTCACTGGCCTGCTCATGATCGCGCTCGCCTTCACCGGCTGGATCAAGCGGCTGATGGCGGCGGTCCCCATGCCAATCGTGATGGGCATGGTCGCCGGGGTGTTCCTGCGCTTCGGACTCGACCTGGTGCGCGCGATGCATGAGTCGCCTGCGATTGCTGCGCCGATGGTGCTCGCGTTCATCGCGGCATCGGTGTGGCCAGCGCTTGGCCGGCGCGCGCCCCCGGTGATTGCAGCGCTCGCAGCGGGTACGATCGCCGTCGCCCTCGCAGGCAGCCCCGGCGAGGCCCTCACAAGCGCATTCGAGCTCGCACGTCCCGTTTTCCAGCGCCCCGAATGGTCGGCTGCCGCAGCCTTCGAGCTGGTGGTGCCGCTTGCCATCACCGTGCTGATCGTTCAGAACGGTCAGGGCTTTGCGGTGCTTGAGCCCGCAGGGCACCGCGCACCAGTCAATGCGGTCACGCTGGGCTGTGGCGTCTGGTCGTGCATCACCGCTCTGATCGGTACCGTCTCCACCTGCCTCACCGGCCCCACCAACGCGCTGATCTCAAGCTCGGGCGAACGTCACCGGCACTACACCGCGGGCATTTTCGTGGGGCTCTTGTCGCTTGCCTTCGGGGCGCTCGCACCGGGGTTCACCCGGCTCCTGCTCGCCACACCGCCTGCGTTCATCGCAGCACTCGCGGGTCTTGCCATGCTGCGGGTATTACAGACCGCGTTTCAGATTTCCTTTCGTGAGCGATTTTCGCTCGGTGCGCTGATCGCTTTTCTGGTCACCGTGGCCAATCAGCCAATTGCGGGCATCGGCGCGCCGTTCTGGGGCCTGGTATTTGGCTTTGCCGGCGCGTGGCTTCTCGAGCGCGGCGACTTCAAAGCGCGGGCAGGCGGGACCGGCCGGTAGGTCGAGGGCTCAGCGCCCCAGCACCGGCGCAAGCGCCCGCTCCAGATCCGAACGCTCGCGGCCGCTTCGCCGCGCGAGATCGGCAACCTGATCATCGTCAATTGGACCCACGTTGAAATATTCCGACTGCGGGTGCGAGAGATAAAAGCCGCAGACGCTGGCGGCAGGCGCCATCGCAAAGCTCTCGGTAAGCGTGATACCGATATCGTCGCAGCCCAACACCTCGAACAGTTCACCCTTGACCGTGTGCTCGGGGCAGGCCGGGTAGCCCGGCGCGGGCCGGATGCCCACATACCGCTCGTCGATCAGGGCCTGCGAATCGAGCGCCTCATCGGGCGCATAGCCCCAGAGGTCGGTGCGTACCCGCCGATGCAGGCATTCGGCAAACGCCTCGGCCATCCGGTCGGCAATCGCCTTCAGCATGATCGATGAGTAGTCATCGAGGAGCGCTGCAAATTCAGCCTCCTTCTTCTCAACCCCGAGGCCAGCAGTGACGGCAAACATGCCAATGTAGTCGGCGATACCCGAGGGCCGGCCATCGAGCGTGCGCGGCGCGATGAAGTCGGCGAGGCACTTGTTGGCCACGCCCTCGCGCTTGGCCGTCTGCTGACGGAGGTTGCGCCACACGAACGCAACCTCGGTGCGTGAGTCGTCGGTGTAGACCTCGATGTCGTCGTCGTTCACGCTGTTGGCCGGCAGAAACGCCACCACCGCATTGGCCGTGAGCCAGCGCCCGTCGATCACCCGGCGCAGCATCGCCTTACCATCGGAGAACACCCGGCGCGCCGACTCGCCTACGATCTCATCATTCAGGATGGCCGGAAAGGCGCCCGCCAGATCCCAGGTCTGAAAGAACGGCTGCCAATCGATGTATTGCGCAATCTCGGCGAGGTCATAGTTGCGAAACAGCCGACGGCCAATAAATTTCGGCCGGGGCGGGTGATAGTGCGCCATCGGATGGGGGCCTTCGCCAGGATGGTCGTCCGCCTGCATCGCCCACTGAACCGGGGTGCGGCGTGCGCGCGCCTCGGCGAGCGTGATCCATTCGGGGCCCTTTCGTCCGGCATGCTGGGCGCGCACACGTTCGTAGTCGGCCAGCAGATCGGCGATGAATTTCTCGCGCGAATCGGGAGAGACCAGGCTCTGCGCAACCGGTACCGAACGCGACGCATCGGGCACATACACCACCGGGCCGCTGTAGCGCGGCGCAATCCGGACCGCGGTATGCACCCGCGAGGTGGTCGCCCCGCCGATGAGGAGCGGAATCTTTCTCATGCGGAAATAGTCATCGCGCTCCATCTCGGAGGCAACGATCGACATCTCCTCAAGCGATGGCGTGATCAGGCCTGAGAGCCCGATGATGTCGGCCCCCTCCACGCGGGCGCGCGCGAGGATTTCCGAACAGGGCACCATCACGCCCATGTTGATCACTTCAAAGTTGTTGCACTGAAGCACCACGGTCACGATGTTCTTGCCGATGTCGTGCACATCGCCCTTCACCGTAGCGATCACGATCCGGCCGCGCGAGCTCACATCGGCGCCCGCCGCCTGCTGCGCACGCTTTTCCTCTTCGATGAAAGGCACCAGGTGCGCAACCGCCTGTTTCATCACGCGCGCCGACTTCACCACCTGCGGCAAAAACATTTTTCCGGCGCCAAACAGGTCGCCCACCACATTCATGCCGTCCATCAGCGGGCCTTCGATCACCTCGATCGGCCGGCCGCCGCGCGCGGCGACCTCGGCTCGCATGGCTTCGGTGTCCTCGACGATCCACTGCGTGACGCCATGTATGAGCGCATGCGCGAGCCTTCGCGCCGGTGGCTCCTCGCGCCAGGCCAGGTTTTCTTCTTTTTTCGCAGCCCCCGCCTTCAGCGTGCCGGCAAATTCGATCATGCGCTCGGTTGCGCTTTTGCTACGTTCGAGGAGGAGCTGCGCGGTGGCGGCCGCGCGGGCCGCCTCATCGGGGGCGTCGGCAACCCGCCGCTCTTCCGCGGACAGTTGTGGCGTGCGCGCAAGCACGATGTCTTCGACCCGCTCGCGCAACTCGGGATCGATCTCGTCATAGACCCCGACCATGCCTGCGTTCACGATCCCCATTGAGAGACCGGCCCGGATCGCGTGATAGAGAAATACCGTGTGAATCGCTTCGCGAGCGGGATCGTTGCCGCGAAACGAAAACGACACATTCGAGATTCCGCCCGAGATGTGCGCAGGCGCAAGATTCTTGCGAATCCAGCCAGCAGCCTCGATGAAATCGAGCGCGTAGCGGTCGTGCTCTTCGATGCCGGTGGCAATCGCGAACACGTTGGGATCAAAGATGATGTCCTCACCCGGTAAGCCCACCACTTCGGTGAGAATCGTCCAGGCGCGCCGACAGATTTCAATCCGGCGCTCAAGCGAATCGGCCTGACCCCGCTCATCAAAGGCCATCACCACCGCAGCGGCGCCATACCGGCGGCAAAGCCTCGCCTGCCGGATGAATTCCGCCTCGCCCTCCTTGAGCGAAATGGAATTGACGATCGCCTTGCCCTGTACGCAACGCAAGCCCGCCTCAATCACGCTCCACTTGGAGCTGTCGATCATGATGGGCACCCGCGCGATATCGGGCTCGGACGCAATCAGGTTCAGAAAGCGCGTCATCGCCGCCACGGAGTCGAGCATCGCCTCGTCCATGTTGATGTCGATCACCTGCGCGCCGTTCTCGACCTGCTGACGGGCCACCGCCAACGCTTCGTCGTATTGACCGGCGAGGATCAGCCGGGCGAAGGCCTTGGAGCCGGTGACATTGGTGCGCTCGCCGATGTTCACAAAAAGCGAGGTGGCATCCACATTGAAGGCTTCCAGCCCCGAGAGCCTGAGCGCGGGCGGGGCGGGCGAGAAGGTGCGCGGGGCAATCTTGGCCACCTCACGGGCGATCGCTTCGATGTGCTCGGGGGTGGTGCCGCAGCAGCCGCCCGCGATGTTGACCAGCCCCGAGCGGGCGAATTCGGCCAGGAGCGAAGACGTGATCTCGGGGGTCTCATCAAACCCCGTGTCCGACATTGGGTTGGGGAGGCCCGCATTCGGATACACGCACAGAAACGTATCGGCCTTGGCTGCGAGTTCAGCGATGTAGGGGCGCATGAGCGCCGCCCCCAGCGCGCAGTTGAGTCCAATGGAAATGGGCTTCGCGTGTCGCACCGAATTCCAGAACGCTTCAACCGTCTGCCCGGACAAGAGCCTGCCCGAAGCATCGGTGACGGTGCCCGAGATCATGATGGGAAGCCGCACGCCATGCACCTCGAACGCTTCATCAATTGCAAAGAGCGCGGCCTTGGCGTTCAAGGTATCGAATATGGTTTCGACCAGCAGCAGATCAACCCCGCCCTCGATCAGCGCGCAGGTCTGCTCGAAATAGGTGGCGCGAAGCTCTTCGAAAGTGACGTTGCGCGCGCCCGGATCATTGACATCGGGCGAAATCGACGCGGTCTTGGGCTGAGGCCCCAGCGCACCCGCCACGAAACGCGGCCGATCGGGGCGGCTGTAGCGGTCACGCGCAGCGCAGGCAAGACGCGCCGACGCGAGATTCATCTCGCGGGCATGCGCCTCCAGGCCATAGTCGGCCTGCGCGACGGTGGTGGCACCAAAGGTATTGGTTTCGATGATATCGGCGCCGGCCGCGAAGTAGGCGTCGTGAATCTGCGCGATCAGCTCGGGCCGGGTGAGCGAGAGCAGTTCGTTATTACCCTTCAGGTCGCGCGCATGACCGGCAAACTGGGTGCCCCGGTATTGCTCTTCGGAGAGCCTGTGCTGCTGGATCATGGTGCCCATCGCGCCATCCAGAATGAGGATGCGGCGGGCCAGAAGCGAGCGCAGGATGGCTTCAGTATCGTTGGGGGTCGGCATCGGTTGTTCGCATTGCAGGTCAAAGACCAAACCAGTAATGGTAACAACCGGGCGCCCCAGATCCCGCGATGGCTCTGTCATCATTACGGGTTGAACCTCGCCCTCCAGGAGCTTTCCCATGGGATTCGTGATTGATCCGCCCCCCGTCGTCTCGGTACCGGTGGCTGGCACCGCCGACCGCTTTCCGGTGCGCCGCGTCTGGTGCGTCGGCCGTAACTACGTCGAACATGCCAAGGAAATGGGCTTTACCGGCCGCGAGCCTCCGTTCTTTTTTGCCAAGCCCGCCGATGCGCTCGTGGTGATCGCCGATGGCGCCACCGGCGACATGCCCTACCCCCCAGGGACCGAAGACCTGCACCATGAGATCGAGCTGGTCGTG
This sequence comes from Betaproteobacteria bacterium, assembly GCA_018969885.1. The sequence continues at coordinate 12,509 of JAGWXN010000002.1, forward strand.
GCAATCGGCGTGGGCGGACGCGCGATTGCGGCTGCCGATGCCGGGCGGCATGTCTACGGCTATGCGATTGGCCTTGACATGACCCGTCGTGACCTGCAGATGGTGGCGCGCAAGGCGGGGCGGCCGTGGGAGGTTGGAAAAGCCTTCGATGCGAGCGCACCGATCGGCCCGATCCACCGGGCAGCCAGCGCCTCTCCCATGGCCGCAGGCGCAATTTCGCTTGAGGTGAACGGTGCCGTCCGCCAATCAAGCGATGTGTCCAAGCTCATTTGGAATATCGGCGAGATCATCGAGCACCTGTCCGCGCTCTGGGAGCTTGCGCCCGGCGACCTGATCTATAGCGGCACGCCCGAGGGCGTGGCTGCAGTGGTACGCGGGGACCTGATGGTGGGCCGCGTCGCGGGACTGGGCGAACTTCGCGTGCGCGTGGTCTGAGGGTCATCACATGGCCGAGCACCTGATTCCCACGGTCGCCCTCCACACCTGGGTGGTCGACCTGTTTCGTGCCGCGGGCTCCCACGAGGTCGAGGCACGGCTCACCGCCGATCATCTGGTGGGCGCCAACCTCGCCGGCCACGACTCGCACGGCGTCGGCATGGCGCCCAAGTACGTGGCCTCGCTCCTCAACAACGAGCTGCAGCTCAATCAGCGGGTGACGCTCGCGACCGACGCCGCAAGTCTCATCGTGGTGGACGGACGGCGCGGCATGGGCCAGTCGGTCACGCATCAGGCGATGGATATCGCGATCGGCCGGGCGCGCGAACACGGCACCTGCGTGATGGCGCTCAAGAATTCGCATCATCTTGGCCGCGTGGGTCACTGGGCCGAGCAGGCGATTGCCGCCGGGATGGTCTCAATTCACTTTACCAATGCGGTGAGCCACATGCCAATGGTGGCCCCGCATGGCGGCGGGCGGGCACGTTATCTCACCAATCCGTTTACCGTTGGCATCCCGATTCCGGGCGGTGCGCCCATCGTGCTCGACTTCGCCACCAGCGCCATCGCGCACGGCAAGGCGCGCGTGGCCTACAACAAGCGCGTTCGCGTTCCCGCGGGAAGCCTGCTCGACGCAGACGGGCGACCCACCGACGATCCGGCGGTGATGTTTGAACCCGAAGGCGGGCCCTATGGCGCGCTTCGTACCGCGGGCGGCCACAAAGGCCATGCGCTTGCCATGGTGTGCGAGCTGCTGGGCGCCGCGCTCTCGGGTGGCGAAACCGTCCAGCCCTCTACCCGGCTGCCGGTGCACGGCGTCTGGAACAACATGCTTGCGATCGTCTTCGATCCCAACCGGCTGGGTACCGGGCAGTGGTTCGAGGCCCAGGCACGCGAGTTCATCGACTGGGTGCGGTCGGCTCCGCCCTCGTCCGATAACGCTGACGGGCCGGTGCTGGTGCCGGGTGATCCCGAGCGCGCCGCTCGAAACGCGCGCGCTCAAATGATCCCGATCGATTCTGGCACCCTTGCCCAGCTCGATCAGGCCTCAGCCGCCATCGCCGCCCGCTTCGGCCAGTCGCCCGGACCGGTCTCGGCGCTCGAGCGCGGCTGCTAGCGTCGTCGCCATGACAACCCCGCGCGAATTTATCCTGCCGGTACGAATCGCATTTGGCGACTGCGACCCGGCCGGCATCGTTTATTTCCCCAATTTTTTCCGCTGGTTTGATGCCGGGATGCATGAGATGTTCGCCTCGGTGGGCTTATCCGCCGAGAAGGTCAGCCGTGAGACCGGCCTGGTGGTCTGGCCGTCGATTGATGCCAAAGCCACCTTCCACGCGCCCGCTCGCTACGGAGAATCGGTCGAGGTGCGCACTTCAATCACCGAATGGCGCAGCCGCACCTTTGTCATGGCGCACCGGATCATTCGGGGCGAAACGCTGATCTGCGATGGCACGGTGCTGCGCTTTGTGGGCGAGCGCCAGCCGGGCGATGACAATGTGAAACTGCGCGCGGTGCCCGTACCCGACTGGATGCGTAAGCCCTTCGAGTAATCCGCCCATGTCGGCACAGCACGCCCCGGTTCTCCTCGACTCGATCGCACTGGTGTCAACGCTGGGCGAGCACTCGGCCAACACGGTGATCGTCTCAGGCTCACACGGCGGTGTTTCAGCGGCGAGTTTCGTGGTCGATCATCCGTACCGGCCGATGATCGTGTTTTTCAACGATGCCGGCATCGGCAAAGACCGCGCAGGCATCGCGGGTCTTGCCATGCTCGAGGCCATCGGCGTGGCGGGCTGCACTTATTCGCATGTCTCGGCCCGCATCGGCGAAGCGGCCGACGGGCTCGCCAACGGCGTGGTGAGTCATGTCAACGCCCCCGCGCGGGCGTTGGGCATCCAGGCCGGGGATCGGGTGGCAGCGCTCGTTGCCGCGCGCTGTAGCCCGTCGACAACCGAAAGATAAACACCCGGCGCGCACTGCACCGCTTCCGGGTACCGGGCGCGGCTTCGGGCATCATTCGCGTCTGGTCAACCTGAACGGTCGCCCGATGGGCGGCCGCCTTTTGCGGACATTTCTGATGGCTATGCATCCCTTTCACCTGGCTTTTCCGGTGCACGACCTGGCGGCGGCGCGCGCCTTTTATGGCGAGCTTCTGGGCTGCCCCGAGGGCCGCAGCAGCCCCGAATGGGTCGACTTCGATCTCTATGGCCACCAGGTGGTGGCTCACCTCGCCCCGCAGGAGACTCGGCACGCGGCCACCAACGCGGTCGATGGCGACAACGTTCCCGTGCGCCACTTCGGGGTGGTGTTGCCCATGAATGAATGGGAGTCGCTTGCCGCGAAACTGCAGGCGGTCGGCCAGCGCTTCATCATCGAGCCCCATATCCGCTTCAAGGGCGAAGTCGGCGAGCAAGCGACCATGTTCTTCCTTGACCCCTCGGGCAACGCACTCGAATTCAAAGCGTTTCGCGATCTCGCGTCGCTATTCGCCAAATAGGATCCCCCGTGCAGCACCTGCTTCCGCTTGAGGCGCACGCGTTCATTCATCAGAACCCGGACGCACTGTTCATCGACTGCCGCAGTGACGCGGAGTATTTCTTTGTCGGCCACGCGCTCGGGTCAATTCATGTTGCCTGGTGCGAGGCGCCCGACTGGGAGCTGAACCCACATTTCACGGCCGAGGTGCGAAAGCTCGCCGCCCATGTCACCGACCGACCGGTCGTACTGATCTGCCGTAGCGGCCGTCGCTCGGCTGAGGCCGGGCAGGCGCTCGAAGCCGCGGGCTTCTCTCAGGTTTTCAACGTGACCCATGGCTTTGAGGGGGACCTGAACGCCGAACGCCAGCGCGGAAAAGTGAATGGCTGGCGGTTTGACGGGCTGCCCTGGGAGCAGTTCTAAAGGTTCGGCGAGGGGTGTGCGCCCTGCGAGGCGCGGTAATCACGGCTCAATGCAACGCCAGCGGCTGCTGCATCAGCCCCTCATACTGACTGATGAAGCGATCGAGCGCCTCGACGGTGGGTGAGCCCGACACGATCTGCGCAACGCCGCTTCGGAACGCCTCGGCAAGCGGGCCCTCCAGATAGATCTCGCGGCGCGCGAGCTTGTCGAGAATTTCAACGCCGCGCGGCACGCCGTCGAAGCCGGCGATTTCCATGACGCAATAAACAGGGCTGTTGTAGACCATCTGCATGATGTGACCTCAAACGATCCGATGCCCATCATCTGGGGACCGGTCCCCTGCTTTCAAGCCCCTCGCTCGCAGGCGCTCAGACGATCGGCGAACGTCGCAAGAGGCGCTTGCAGGCTCGCGAGCCGGTCGGGCTCAATGCGGAGCACGACCCGACTGTCTCGCCGCCAGAGGTCGGGCTCCCAGCGCCCCGCCTGATACCGGTACCACTCGCGCTCGGTGCGCAGCACCGCCGCGATGTCGACCGACGCATGAGCCATCTCGGCCACCGCTTCGATCAGGCCGAGGCGGTCAAACACCTTCTCGGGTGGGGCGCGCCAGCGCCAGTGCCAGCGGGGTACCTCGCCGGGGACCGCCGCCAGCAGCACCGCCGCCTGTCCGCCCGAAAATGCCGCGGACAGCGCCTGCGTGTGCCCACCTGATGAAGTGGGGACTGCCAGCGTTGGTTCGCCTGCCTTGGGAGGAGGCGGCGGCGTGCCATCACGCCAGACCTGGATCTCCGGTGCAAATCCGGTGTCCGCTGATAGCGTGAGTAACTGCTCAACCCGCTCTTCGATGACCACAGGCGGCATCGCTGCCGGTATCCACAGCACCACCCGATCAGCGCTTTGCACCTGCTCAACGAGCCAGCGCCGCTGAGGTCCCGCGAGCCGAGCGGAGAGCCGCTCGGCTTCGATCACGCTCACCAGCTCCACCAGACGCACCCCTGCCGCGAGCGGCGGCGCGCGCAACGTATCAACAAACGCCGCCGGATGCGCACCACCGTTCAGGTCGATCAGAAGATGCGCCCAGGCGCCTCGACGCGACAGCCTTCTCAGTGAAGCCCCCAGCGCCGCGCTGCCCGTGCAGCAGGCGCAGCCACCGACCCGCTCGAGTCCCGGGTCGCTGGCTGCAGCCGCGTGAGCGCGGTCATCGGCGCGCGGAAACTTGAAGTCATCACCCCGGTCGATGACTAGCGCAGCCGGTTGGGGGCCGGCCGCGCGCCAGCGCTCGATCAGGCCCGCCTTGCCATGCCCAGCGAGCCCCGCCACCACGGTCACCGGCAGCCGCACGCGCTTAGCGCCTCCAGAAAGCCGGGGTGAGCACTGCAAAGAAGGTGAGGAGTTCCAGCCTGCCCGCCAGCATCGCGATCGCGAGCAGTACCGCCTGAAAATCAGTGAGCGAGCCGAAATTCTCCGCTGGCCCGAATCGCCCGAGCGCCGGCCCGAGGTTATTCACCGACGCCACCACCGCCGACAGTGCGGAATCAAAATCAACACCGGTGAGCACCATCACAAACGTGAGGATCAACTGCGTGGCTCCCCATAGGAGCATGAAGCCGAAGACCGAATAGATTACGCGCTCATCAACCGGGTTACCGTTGATGGAAAGCGGAAACACCGCGCGCGGATGGACCAGCCGCTTCAGTTCACGCCCCGCCTGTTTAAGAAGGATGAGGGCGCGAACCATCTTGATGCCGCCGCCAGTCGATCCGGCAGAGGAGGCGATGCAGGCGAGAAAAATCATCCAGAGCGGCGCAAACACTGGCCACTGCGAGTAATCGCGTGTCATGAAGCCGGTGGAGGTGGCCACCGAAATCGTGTTGAAGACACCATGCCTGAGCGCTTCGATTGCGCTCTCAAAGACCTGCTCCCAGACAAGAAGCGCGGTGATGCCGGCCGCGCTCACCAGGATGAGGAGTACCGACGATGAGGCTTCGAGATCACGCAGATAGACCGCGGGCGACCGGCTTCGCAGCGCAAGAAAATGGGTGCCAAAGTTGATCGTGGACAGCACCATGAAGACCGCGAGCACCAGTTCAATGCGCAGCGAATCGAACGCACCGATACTGGCATCTCGCGTAGAAAAACCGCCTAGCGAAACCGTGGAGAGCGCATGACACACCGCATCAAACGGGGTCATGCCCGCCGCCCACAGCGCCAGACCGCACAGCACGGTGAGCAGCACATATCCCGCCCACATGAATTTCGCGGTCTGCGTGATTCGCGGTGTGAGCTTGCCCTCCTTCATCGGCCCGGGGGTTTCGGCGCGAAAGAGCTGCATCCCGCCCACGCCAAGCAGCGGCAACACCGCGACCACCATGACGATGATGCCCATGCCGCCAAACCACTGCAGCGTGTGGCGCCAGAGATTGACCGACTGTGGCAGGGCGTCAAGCCCCGAGAGCACGGTGGCACCCGTGGTGGTGAGCCCGGAGAGCGTCTCCATGAACACCTTGGCAAACGAGAGCTGCGGGCAGGCGACCAGGAGCGGCGGCATCGATACGAAGGTAACGAGCAGCCAGCCAAACACCACCAGGAGCGCGCCATCGCGGGGCTGCACCTCACGGCGACTGTGGCGGGTCGCCCACCACATGAGCAAGCCCAAGACAAAGCATCCGACTGCTGACCCGGCAAACGCCCGATGCATGCCGTCGTCAGCGACAAGCGACCAGGCAAAGGCCGGCAGAAACGCGATCGAGAACAGCATCAGGAGGCTGCCCAGCACGGGCGCAACAACAAGCAGGCGCAACACGTCAGAAGAACCCGACGCCGACCTGGAACAGCTTCTCAACGCGGGGCAACAGGCGCTTGTTGCTCACGAAGACAATCAGATGGTCTTCGGGCTGTATCACCGTGTCGTGATGCCCCATGATCACCTCGTAGCCGCCGGCATCATCCGGAGCGAGGGGATCCGCGGGCGCCACCGCGCGCACGATCGCGCCGATGGTAGCGCCCTGCGGGAGGTCGATCTGTTCGATTCGCCGGCCCACCACCCGCGACGATTTCGGATCACCATGCGCGATCGCCTCAAGCGCCTCGGCTGCGCCCCGGCGAAGCGAGTGCACCGCCACCACATCGCCGCGGCGCACATGCTTGAGGAGACTGCCTATCGTGGCCTGCGAGGGCACGATCGCGACATCAATCCGATTGCCCTGTACCAGGTCGGCATACGCCTGACGATTGATGAGCGCGATGGTGCGTCGTGCACCCATCCGCTTGGCGAGCATGCACGACATGATGTTGTTTTCATCGTCGGAGGTGAGCGCAACGAACAGGTCCATCTCATCGACGCCCTCCTCGCCAAGCAGGTCCTCGTCGGTACAGTCGCCGTTCAGGACCAGCGCGTGATCAGAATCAAGCTGCGATGCAAGATAGCTGCAGCGGCGCGCATCGGCTTCAATCAGCTTGATCTGGTAATGATCGCGTAAGCCTCGCGCAAGGCGTAGCCCGATATTGCCGCCCCCCGCGATCATGATGCGACGAACCGGCTGGTCCATTCGCCGCAGATCGGATAAGGCGGTGCGGATATGCTCGGCGGCGGCGAGAATGAACACCTCGTCGCCTGGCTGGATCAAGGTATCGCCCTCGGGCGGCACCGCGCGGTCGTTGCGAAAGATCGCCACGATCCGCATGTCGATGTTGGGGTGCGCGGCCCGCAGGTCGCGAATCGGATGCGAGACCAGCGGCCCCCCCTCATAGGCGCGCACGGCAATCAGGCTTGCACGGCCACCAGCGAACTCCAGCACCTGGAGCGCCTCGGGGAACTCGATCAGCTTCATCACATAATCGGTCACCGTCTGCTCGGGGCAGATCAGGTGGTCGACCTGAAACCCGTCCACACCGGTGAGCTCGGGGTGCTCGAGAAACTCCGGCGCGCGGATCCGCGCGATGCGGGTGGGAACATTAAAGAGCCGTGCCGCGAGCTGGCAGGCGACCAGGTTGGTCTCGTCGCGCGCAGCCGTTGCAATCAGCATGTCGGCATCTTCGGCGCCAGCCTGGGCAAGCACCGGCGGATGGGTGCCGTTGCCCGCCAGCGTGCGCAGATCAAGCCGGTCCTGAAGCGCAGCCAGCTGCGCGACGTCGGTGTCAACCACCGTGATGTCGTTTCGCTCGGAGACCAGATTTTCGGCTACTGAGCCGCCAACCCGTCCGGCACCAAGAATGATGATCTTCAAGGGGTCGGGGGTTTGCGCCAGACGCCGCGCGAGAGGTCAATGCCAAGCTGCTTGAGTTTGCGATAGAGATGGGTGCGCTCGAGTCCGGTGCGCTCGGCAACCCGGGTCATGCTGCCCTGCTCACGCATCAGGTGGTGCTCGAAATAAGCGCGTTCAAACGCATCGCGCGCATCACGAAGCGGCGCATCGAGCGGCAGTTCGCGAAGCAGCAGCCGCGCCGCCGGTGACTCGGGAACCGCAGGCGCTACCGCAACCGGCACTGTCATGGGTTCGCCGAATGCGGCGGGCGGCTCCACTGCGCCAGGCGCAGCCGCGGGGATCGCGCCCGCCGACCCGGTATCGCGAGGCACGAGCGCGACCGCGGACGGCACCGCGGCCGGCGCAGGCACACCCGCGGGCTTTTGCGCTGGCCGCGTGAGGCCGTTTTGCACCGCGCGCAGCAGCTTTTGCAGCGTGATCGGCTTTTCCAGAAAATCGCTCGCACCGATCCGCGAGGCCTCGGCCGCGGTATCGATGGTTGCATGACCCGACATCATGATGACCGGCATGGTGAGTCGCCCGCCCGAGGCCCACTCACGTAACAGCGTGATGCCGTCGGTATCGGGCATCCAGATGTCGAGCAGCACCAGGTCGACGCGCTGGCGCTCGCGAACAGCACGCGCCTCGCGCGCACTATCGGCAAGCAGAACGGTGTGTCCTTCATCACCCAGGATTTCGGACAACAGTTCGCGGATGCCGATTTCATCATCGACCACGAGGATCTCGGCCATTCGTGAAGCTCTCTAGGCGGTGGTGGCAGCAGACAGACGGGGATTTTCCCCGCTTTTTGCGATTTTCGTAAAGAGTAATGCGATCTGGGCACCCAGAATCGTGCCGCTTTCATCGGTCCGGTTGCCCAAATCGATGCGCGCGCCGTGCTCATCAACAATCTTTCGAACAATAGCAAGCCCCAGCCCGGTGCCGCGCGGCTTGCTGGTGACATAGGGCTCGAAGGCGCGCGCAAGCATTGAGGGCGTAAAGCCAGGACCGTTATCGCGAACCAGCAGGCGCACCGCCAACTCCCCATCGGCAAGCCGCACCACGCCGGTGAGGAGTTCCACCCGCGGCGCAGGCACCCGTTCGGTGGCCTCGATGGCGTTGCCGATCAGGTTGAGAACCACCTGGCGAAGCTGCGCGGCATCGGCCATCACCGGCGGACAGTTGGGAGCAAGCTGCGTGTGCAGACGCCCGCCTGCCGAAAACAGCGGCGCAATCTCGTCGATCAACTGGTTGAGATCGAGCGGCGCAAGCCGTGCCGCCGGCAGCCGGGCGTACTCCCGGAACTCATCGACCAGATGCTTGAGCGCAGCCACCTGATCGACAATGGTCTGCGAGCTCCGATTGAGAAGATCGGCGTCGGACCCGGAAAGCTTGTCGTGGAGCCGCAGCTTCAGGCGCTCGGCCGAGAGCTGAATCGGGGTGAGCGGATTCTTGATCTCATGGGCAAGCCGCCGGGCGACCTCCGCCCAGGCCATGGTGCGCTGCGCCGAGATCACCTCGGTGAGATCGTCAAAGACAATCACAAACCCTTCGCCCGGCAGCATCGAGCCGCGCGCGAGGAGCGTTTTGCCCGCGCTTGCCGCCGACGCCGGCTCGGCCGAGGGCGGGGTATCGCGCGAAGGCAGTACAAATTGCCGCTGCCAGCTGCCGGGTCCGCTTGCCTGAAGCTCGAGGAAGGCCTGGCGAATTTCGTCGGAAAACGGCGCAAGCGGCGCAATCACCGAAATCGGCATGCCCAGGGTCTGGTCAAGCGGCTGCCCGAGAATCTGCTCGGCGCCGGGGTTGGCGAGCGTGACCCGCCAGTGAGCATCGAGCACCATGACGCCCGCGGTGAGATTGGCGAGCACACTCACCAGCCGCGCATGCGCCTGCTCGATTTCACGCTGGTTGCGCTCGACCAGCGTGCGCGCATCCTCGAGCTGGCGGGTCATCATGTTGAATGACTGGGTGAGCACCCCCAGCTCATCGCGTCCCGAGTAGGCCTTCACCGGCCGGTAGTCGCCCTCGGCCACCGCGCGCGTGCCGGCCGCCAGCATCGACAGGGGCCCGGTGAGCCACCCCGACAACAGGAACGCAGCCGCCACCGCTGAAAACACGGTCAACATGAAGATCAGCGTGAGCGTGACATTGAAGATGCGCGACAGGCTCTCGCGCGAGAGCGCGAGCTGCTGGAAGTCCCGGCGCCCCTGCTCCAGTGCATCGGTATGCTCGGCAAGTAGCGCTGGCACTTCCTGGATCAGCTGCAGATACGCCCCTTCTTCAAAGCGCAAGCCCTCGGCGTTGATGGGTACGATCACCCGCATCAGCAGACCCCGGAACGACTGCCCGGCCACCTCTCGGGTTTCAAAAGTCGAATAGAGGCGCGTAAGACGCGCCTGGCGAAGCGCAGCCGGCGTTGGCAGATCGGGCACGAGCGCCGATAGCCGTCCCCCCACCGCCACGATCAGGTTACGCCCGCCGCTCACCACCAGCGCATCCTGAAGATCGAGTTGTTCGCGAAGTCGGTTCAATTGCGCCGACCAGCCCGACGGCGGCGTATCGCCGAGCGATCCGGACACGGCACGCGCCTTGTAGAGGAGGTCAGAGAGCTGCGCATCCAGCGTGGCGCGGCCCAGGCTCATGCCGGAGTCGAGTGCGCGCTCGACCGGCACCGCAAACCAGGACTCCACCGAGCGGCCGATGAAATGCACCGACACCAGGTAGATGAGCGAGACCGGAATCACCGTCATGACGGTGAAGGACAGCGCGAGCCGCGCCATCAGCCGGGTGCCAAATAGTCCCCGCCGATAGCGCTGGATCAACCGCCGGATGAGCTCGGCCACCAGCACCAGCAGCGCCAGCGCCATGACCGCAGTGGTGACCAGAAGCGCAGGATAGTGCCGCTCGAAAATCGAGGTGTTCGCGCTCGCCCCCGCGAGCAGTACCAGAAGCACCACGGCGAAGCCCACCGATGCGATCAGCGCAAAGCGCAGCAGACGCCCTATCGCGCGCTTGTCGGTGTCGGGGGCAGCGTGAAAGTCGCGCGCGTCCATTCGACCTGTGGATTCCAGTCTCGGTTGGTGAGGGCATCGACCTGGAGCGCCCGGGGTAGCTGGGTGGCGTCGAGCCGGATGCGGGCCTGAACCAGATAGTCGCCCGGTGCGAGCGCCTCGCCCGGATCGATGCGCCAGTTGCGCACCTGCGCCACCCCGGCCAGTGCCGCCTCGAATGATTCATGAAGGGTCGACAGGCCTTCGTCGCGGGTGACTCGGAACTCGCGTGCAAGCGCGTGGTACGTGAGTCGCGCGCGGCTGCTTGCCTGGGCTACGCGCTGGTCCCACCAGTACCAGCGCGGCCTCAGCAATTCGATCTCCACCAGGAAATGGAGTGGCACGCCTTTCATGACCGCGTCCTCAAGCCGCGGCGTGCGCGGCGGCTCCAGGTCGGCAGACAGCACCCAGGCGCGTCCGTCAGTGGCGGGCTCGAGCCGCACCGAACCATCCTGCGCGGCTGCCACAGGCAGGCTCAGGAATAGCGCGAACAGCGCCGCAAGCAGTCGGGCGGGCAGGGTCACGGGCGACGTTTCTCGATCAGGCAGTAGAAAAATCCGTCGTGGTCTTCGGATGGCATGCTGACGGGCAAAAGCTGGCGGCCCGGCCCGCGGATGTCAACGCCGGCAACGGGCTGCGGGCGATCGGGCAGGGCCAGTTCGCGGGCATCTTTGTGGCGCTTCAAAAAGGGCTCGATGATGTCCTGCCCCTCTGCCCTGAACACCGAGCAGGTGGCATAAAGCAATTTACCACCGGGTTTCAGCAAGGGCCAAAGCGCGTCGATGATGCGCGTCTGGGCTGCCGCCAGTGTCGTGAGATCGCCACGGCGGCGCAGCCACCGCGAGTCGGGCGCGCGCCGAACGATGCCCGATGCCGTGCACGGCGCATCGACCAGAATCCGGTCAAAGGGCACCCGATCCCACCAGCGGCGAGGTGTCGCCGCATCACCACAGAGCAGCGTACCGGCGAGGCCCAGCCGCTCAAGCCCCTCGCGCACCCGCGCAAGACGCCTGGGCTTGAGGTCGAGCGCGGTGAGTTGTACCGCGGCCTCTTCCAGAATGTGCGCGCTCTTGCCACCCGGTGCCGCGCAGGCATCAAGCACCCGCTGACCGTCCTGCAAATCGAGCCATAAGGCGGCACGCTGGGCCCCCTCATCCTGTACCGACACCAGTCCCTCGGCCCAACCCGGAAGCGCTTGCACCGACCCGGCCGGCTCCACGATGACTGCTGCCGGACCCACCACGCGGCAGGCGTAACCATGCGCCTCAAGGCGCGCCACATAGTCAGCAAGCGCGATGCGGCGACGGTTCACTCGCAGCGTGAGCGGCGGATGGCGATCCGCCGATTCAGCGATCGCCTGCCAGGCGTTCGGGTGATCGGTCCGCAACACATCGAGCCACCATTCCGGGTGATTCCAGCGCGCCTCGGGATGGCGCCTTGCGGCGTCCAGCAACGTCTCGGGCGAGCGCAGAAACGCCCGCAGCGTCGCGTTGATGAAGCCCGCAGCGCCCTCGGTTTGCGGATCGGCGCGCGCCGCCCGCACCGCCTGGTCGACAATGGTGGCGGGATGACGCTGCGGCGCGATCAGCTGAGAGAGCGCAAGCCACTGCAGCGCTGCGACCGGCGGGGCAGGCTCGCGCGCGTTCAGGCCTCGAGCAAGCGCCTGGCAAAGGCCGAGCACCCGGGTTGCTGAATAGGCGAGATCACGGACCACCGGTCGCGAGGCCGGCGCCAGGTCGTGGTCACGCTCGGCCTGGTCGAGCGCGAAGTCGAGCCGCTCTCCCGCCGCAAGCGCGCCGAGCGCCTGGGCAGCCGAGCGCATTTCATCGGCCAGCGCCGATCGCAGCGGCGTGGACATCGTCGCCCTCAGCGCGGGGGCACTTGAAACCGCTCGCCGGCTGCGATCGGCCGCCCGCGAAGGAAGGTCGCTACCGGTTGACGGGTGCCGCCGGGGCGTTGCAGCTCGGTGAGCTCGAGCGCCCCCTGCCCGCAAGCAACGCGCAGTACGCCCTCGGGCGCACGCAGCACCGTGCCGGGGGGCGCACCCTCGGGGCTGGCCTCGGTCACTGCCTGGGCCCGCCAGACCTTGAGCGTGAGCCCACTCTCAGCGGCGAGCGCGGCACTACAGCCCGGCACTGGGTCGAACGCGCGGATCCGCCGGGCGAGCGTCGGTGCATCCTGCTGCCAGTCGAGCACTGCGTCGTCGCGGTCGATCTTGCGCGCGTAGCAGACGCCGGTTTCAGGTTGGGCGGTCGCAGCCAAAGGGCCTGCGGCGAGCTGCGCAATCGCCTGGACCGCCAGCCGCGCACCGACCGTCGCCAGCCGATCGTGAAGACTGCCGCCGGTATCGAAATCGGTGATGGGCACGGCCTCGCGCAATAGCATCGGGCCGGTATCGAGCCCCGCCTCCATCTGCATGATGGTGATGCCGGTCTCTTGATCCCCCGCCTCGATCGCACGCTGGATGGGCGCAGCGCCCCGCCAGCGAGGAAGCAGCGACGCGTGGACGTTGATGCAGCCGAGCCGCGGCAGGTCGAGCACCGCCTGGGGCAGGATCAGGCCGTAGGCGACCACCAGCATCAGGTCGGCAGCGGCCGCCTGTAGGGGCGCTCGGTCGACCTCTTCGCGCAGACGGGCGGGCTGACCCACAGGGAGTCCCAGTTCGAGCGCGCGTCGTTTGACGGGCGGCGCCACCAGCCGCTGGCCTCGTCCCGCGGGTCGATCAGGCTGACAAAGCACGAGGGCCACCTCGTGGCCTGCCTGGACCACCGCATCAAGAACCGTTGCGGCGAACGCCGGCGTTCCGGCAAAGATCAGCCTCAGCACAGCCTCCGTGATTCAGGCGTGCGCACGCTAGGCTGCGTCGCGCTCTTGCTTGGCGAGTTTGGCGCGAATGCGGGTTTGCTTGAGGCGCGACAGGTGCTGCACGAAGACCCTGCCATTCAGGTGGTCGATTTCGTGTTGCAAGCACACGGCAAGCAGCCCCTCGGCCTCGATCGAGAACGCTTCGCCGCGCTCGTTGAGGGCGCGAACGGTGATCGTGCCTGGCCGCTCGACGTTTTCGAAAATGCCCGGAACCGACAAGCATCCTTCTTCGTGAACGGTGAAGTCGCCACCCGCGCTCACGATTTCCGGGTTGATGAACACCTGCAGTGCATCGCGCTTCTCGGACAGGTCGATCACGATCACGCGCAGGTGAACGTCGATCTGGGTGGCGGCCAACCCGATTCCGGGCGCCTCGTACATGGTCTGCGCCATGTCGCCCACCAGCTCGCGAATGGAATCATCGACCCGCTCGACGGGTGCGGCGACCTGCTGCAGGCGCGGGTCGGGATAACGAAGAATGGTCCGGATTGCCATCCGCGAATGCTACCGCCGGCCTCGGCCCATCGCAAGGCGGCGCGGCCGGATGGCCAGCGCTCGGGTCGCCGAGCTGGTCTGACCGAACAAGGCGGGCCTTGCGCGGCCACCGTTCGGCCTAGGCGGGTGTGTCGAACGCCCGCTGGGTCAGCCCGTTGAACGCGCGCATGCTCGGCGCAAACGCCCATCTGGTCCCGAAAGGCTCCCGCCATGAATCCCTGCCCGCCGCCAAACACCCCCCCGTTAACCGAACAACCCTCCCTGTTTGTAAACCGCTCGGCCTTGGGCAACCACCCGCCTTCCTGTAGCGCCTCGGTCTCGCCCTGCCCGCCGCTCTGCCTGCGAAGCCACCTGCACCTTGCGCTCACCCCGGGGCTGGGCGCGGGCTCCGCGCGTCGCCTGTGCGAGGCGCTGGGCTGCGCGTGCGCGGTGCTGGCCGCGCCCGATCCTGCGCTGCAGGCGCATCTCTCAAACCCGGTCGCGCTCGCGCTCGGCGCCTGCGACAACGCACGCACTCGGGCGGTCGAGCGCGCCATCGAGTGGGGACAGGCTCCCGGACAGCATCTTCTGGTGCGAGCCGATCCACGGTATCCGGCTTCGCTCGCCTCCTTGCCCGATCCGCCCATGGTGCTTTATGTTCGTGGCACTCCGTCCGCGCTCGCCCAGCCCGCGGTCGCGTTGGTCGGCAGCCGCAACGCCAGTCGCGACGGCCTCGAGATGGCACACGTCGTGGCGGGCGTTTTTGCGCGGGCGGGCCTCGTGGTGGTGAGCGGGCTTGCCGCCGGCATTGACAGCGCCGCCCATCGCGGAGCACTTGATGCCGGAGGCCTCACGGTGGGCTTTGTCGGCACCGGCGCCGACCTCATCTACCCGAGAACGCACCGCGCACTCGCTCAGTCGGTGGTAGGACAGGGCGCGCTCATCTCGGAGCTGCCCTTGGGCAGCCCCGCGGCTGCGCATCACTTCCCGCGACGTAACCGGCTGATCGCCGCACAAGCCGTCGCGGTGGTGGTGGTGCAGGCGGCCAGGCACTCGGGCTCGCTCATCACGGCCCGATTCGCCGCCGAGCTGGGCCGCGAGGTGGCCGCATTTCCAGGGTCGGTTCACTCGCCTCTCAGCCACGGCTGCCACCAGCTGATTCGCGAAGGCGCCGCGCTGGTCGAAGACGCCGCCGACATTGCCGCCCTCGTGCGCGGGGCGCTTGAGCGGGCGGGTTGGCTCGTGCCCAGCGCCCCGCTTGCAGGCCACCCAACGCCACCGAGCGCTGTCCCGGTCGCCCACCCGTCGATGCGGCGGCTACTGAAAGCGCTGGGCTGGGGCCCGGTAGCACCCGAAGCCCTGGCGCGAGCAGCCGGCTTATCCGCATCGGATGCAGCGGCGGCGCTGCTTGATCTCGAGCTTGCCGGGCACATCGAGCGGCTGATCGACGGTCGCTTCCAGCGGCTCGCCAAACCCGCCGCCGTCGGTCAACCCGAAGGCCCATTTCCTCAACCCGGTCCGGTCTCCTTGCTTGCTTCGTCCGCGGATCGGCCCGTATGATGGCCGCCCCAGCGCAAGCCCTGCGCCCAAAGAGCCCTCCCAAAAGAGCAAAAGGCAACCCTCGTGCCACGACCTATCAAGGTGTCCCAGTCCTCATGAGTAAGGCGCTGATCATCGCCGAAAAGCCTTCGGTCGCCGCCGACATTGCGCGGGCACTTGGCGGCTTTACGCGCCAGGGCGACTACTTCGAAAGCGACGAATACGTCCTCTCGTCCGCGATCGGCCATCTGGTGGAGATCGGCGCGCCCGAGCAGTTCGAGGTGAAGCGCGGCAAGTGGTCCTTTGCCAACCTGCCGGTCATCCCGCCCCATTTCGATCTCAAGCCCATCGACAAAACCGAGGATCGCCTGAAGCTGCTCTCGCGGCTCATTCGCCGCAAAGACGTCTCCGGTCTCATCAACGCCTGCGACGCCGGGCGCGAGGGCGAGCTGATCTTCCGCCTGATTGTTCAGCACGCCAAGGCGAAGCAGCCCATCCGCAGGCTTTGGCTACAGTCCATGACGCCGGCCGCGATCCGCGACGCGT
This sequence comes from Betaproteobacteria bacterium, assembly GCA_018969885.1. The sequence goes on from JAGWXN010000002.1 coordinate 28,563, forward strand.
TTGCGCACCTTCGCGAAGACCCCGACATGCTGCCGCTCGCCGATGCCGCGCGCTGCCGCTCAGAGGCCGACTGGCTGGTCGGCATCAACGGCACCCGCGCCATGACCGCGTTCAATTCGCGAGACGGCGGCTTCTATCTCACCACCGTGGGCCGGGTTCAAACCCCCACCCTCACCATTGTGGTCGAACGCGAAGAGCGCATCCGAAGCTTTGTCTCGCGCGATTACTTCGAGGTCAAAGCCACCTTCGGTGCCCAGGCGGGCGCCTATGAAGGCAAGTGGTTCAATCCGGCCTTTCGCAAAGACGAGACCGACACCGAGGCCCGCGCTGAGCGCCTGTGGGACGCGAGCGCCGCCCAAGCCATCGTCGCCGCCTGCGAGGGCAAAACCGCGGCGGTGACCGACGAATCCCGCCCTGCCACCCAGTTGTCTCCGGCGCTCTTTGACCTCACCTCGCTTCAGCGCGAAGCCAACTCGCGCTTCGGGTTCTCGGCGCGAACCACGCTCGCCATCGCCCAGGCGCTCTACGAACGCCACAAGGTGCTGACCTACCCCCGTACCGACTCCAGGGCCCTTCCCGAGGACTACCTTGAGACGGCCCGCCAGACCGTCGATGTTCTCACCGAGCAAGCCACCTATCGGCCCTTCGCCCGCCAGATTCTCGAGGCGGGCTGGATACGACCCAACCGCCGGGTGTTTGATAACAGCAAGGTAAGTGACCACTTCGCCATCATTCCAACCCTACAGGCTCCGCGCGCGCTCTCAGACGCCGAGCAGCGCATCTACGATCTGGTCGCCCGCCGTTTCATGGCCGTGTTTTTCCCGGCGGCCGAATCGCTGGTCACCACCCGGATCAGCCGGGTCGGTGAGCACGCCTTCAAAACCGAGGGTCGGGTGCTGGTCAATCCCGGCTGGCAGGCCATTTACGGCCGTGAAGGCGGCGATGACACCCTGCCGCCGGTGGCAACGGGCGAGGCGGTCGCAGTCGACGACATCGCGCTCCTCGCACTCAGCACACGGCCGCCCCCGCGCTACAACGAGGCCACGCTGCTATCGGCCATGGAAGGGGCGGGCAAGCTGATCGATGACGACGATCTGCGCGCAGCCATGGCCGACAAGGGCTTGGGCACGCCCGCCACGCGCGCCTCCATTATCGAGGGACTGATCGCCGAAAACTATCTGATCCGCGACGGCAAGGAACTCATCCCCACCACCAAGGCATTCCAGCTGCTCACTTTGCTTCGCGGACTGGGCGTAGCCGAGCTCACCGCGCCCGAGCTCACCGGCGAGTGGGAGCACAAGCTCGCCGAGATGGAACGCGGCCGGCTCGGCCGCGAGGCCTTCATGCGCGAAATCGCCGACATGACGCGGCAAATCGTCGAGCGGGCGAAAAACTACCAAGCCGACACCGTCCCCGGCAACTACGCCACGCTGAGTGCCCCCTGCCCCCGGTGCGGCGCAGTCGTCCAGGAAAACTACCGCCGCTACGCGTGCACCGCCTGCGATTTTTCGATCAGCAAGATCCCGGGCGCTCGTCAGCTCGAGGTGGCCGAGGCCGAGGCCCTCATCAACGACGGCACCATCGGGCCGTTACAAGGGTTTCGCAGCAAAATGGGGCGGCCGTTTGCCGCCATCCTCAAGCTCACGCCTGATCATCGCCTCGAGTTCGATTTTGGCCAGTCCGATCGCGATGACGACGCGCTCGCCGAGGCCATCGACTTCAGTGATCGCTCGGCGCTTGGGGCCTGCCCGAAGTGCGGCGGCTCGGTCTATGAGCATGGCATGAGCTATATCTGTGAGCGCACGGTGGGTCCCGCTCGCAGCTGCGACTTCCGCTCCGGCAAGATCATTCTCCAGCAGGAAATCGGTGAGGCCCAGATGCGTAAGCTCCTTGCGGAGGGGCGCACCGACTTGCTCGATGGCTTCATCTCCGCGCGAACCCGCCGCAAGTTCAAGGCATTCCTGGTCCAGGAACCGGGGGGACGCATCGGTTTCGAGTTCGCACCGCGTCCGGCCAAACCGGGTAGCGATGCGCCAGCTAAGGCAGCTCCCGCTCGCGCGGGCCGCGGGCGGGCGGGCGGCCGCGCCGCAGAAGACGCCGCAGACACAGCCGTTCCAGTCGAGGCCAAAGCGGCTGCCAAACCCACCTCGAAGATCGCATCCAAAGCCGGTTCAAAGGCCTCTGCCAAGCCTGCTTCCGGAGGCGCGTCCAAGACCGCAGCCTCCCCCGGCGGAACCAAACGTCGCGCGAGTAAGCCCACTTCCGCCACCGCCCGCGCAGGCAGTGCCAAGCCGCGCTCTCGCGCAACCGACTAGCCGCGGGCAAACGCGGCGGGCGCGCGGTCCAACCCCACGCATGCCCTGCGAATGCGGCGGTTTTGTCGCTGGCCGCCGCGCGTCGCGTTATGCTCGTCAACGTGTCGCCTCTGCGCCCCGAAGACATCCGCACCAACTGGGTGTTCGCCTACGGGTCCCTTATCTGGAACCCGGGGTTTGACTATTGCCGCGCCGAGCTCGCACGGCTGCACGGCTATCACCGCGCGTTTTGCATTGGCTCCACCCGCTACCGCGGCACGCCCGAGCGTCCCGGGGTGGTTCTAGGACTCGACCGCGGCGGCGCCTGCATCGGCCTCGCGTACCAGTTTTCGACGGCCTCGCGAGAGGCGTCGATCGAAGCGCTCTTCAACCGGGAAATTCCCAACTGGGCCGAGCGCGTTTACCGACCCGCAGTGGTTCCGATTCGCTTGACCGACGGACAGACGGTCACCGCGCTCGCCTTTATTGCCGAGCGACAAAGCCGGTGGTATCGACGCCTGCCGGACGCAGAGATCCTGAAGACACTGCGTGAAGCCCAGGGCCAGCGCGGCCCCAATCGTGATTACGCGATCAACACCTGGCAGGCGCTCTGTGATCGGGGGGTGCGCGATCCGAAGCTTGAGCGGTTGGCAAGGCTCGCGGGTGAGGCCCCCGACGCTCCAGCGCCGTCAGTGCCTTCAGTTCCTTCAGTGCCGATTTCGAGCGCAGGCTGAAGTGCTTGCCGGGCGCCGGTCGCCCCTGTGTGCGCCGCCGCCGCTTTAGAGCATTACCTCGCCGCCGATGCAGTCGGTGCAGTCGCCACCCACCCAGACTGTTTCGGCATCGCCCTGCTCGATATGCACGCGGCCGTCGCGACCAAGGGCCGTCCCTTGCCGGGCGACATAGCGGACGGGTGCTCGCGCCTCGCCAATCAGCCACTGTGCAAGCGCCGCATTCAGGCTTCCTGTCACCGGGTCTTCACGCAGCGTGCCGCCAGCGGTAAAAAAAGCCCGCACCTCGAAGTCGTAGTCGGTCCCGGCACCCGCAGGGGCGACCACTCCCACCTTGCCACGCGCCCCGATCACCCCGACGTCAAGCCCGGCAAGGCATGCAGGATCGGGAGAGAGCGCAAGCACCTGATCGGCCGATCGCAACATCACCCCGCGCCAACGCGGCCCGTTATCGCACCAGGCGTGAGCGACGATCTCTTCGACCGAGAGGCGAAGTCCCTTCGCAATTCGATCCACCTCGTCGGGTTCCAACGGGCCGCTTCGTAAGCGCGGCGGGGCGGCAAACCACAGCCGACCGGCTGCGCGACGAATCGGGATCAGGCCCGCCTCGCACTGCTGCACGATCACCTCACCGCGAGGTTGACCACCTGCGACCAGCCAGGCATGGCAAGAGCCCAGTGTCGGATGACCCGCAAAGGCAAGCTCTCGACCGGGGCTGAAGATCCGGACGCGGTAATCGGCGGCGGGTGATTCGGGCGGCAGCAGAAATGTGGTCTCGGAAAGATTGGTCCAGTCGGCAAAAGACTGCATTTGCGCCGCGCTCAAACCCTCGCCATCGAGCACCACCGCAAGGGGATTGCCGGCATAGGCGCGCGCGGTGAAAACATCCACCTGCGCAAACGCGCGACGGCGTGTCCCCGACGTGCGTGGCGCGCTCATGGCGTGGCAGCCTCCGCGCGCAAGCGCGATCCGGCAGGCACCCCGGCCATCAGGAACTCCATCTGATCAGCCAGGATGCGACGATTTCGCAGGATAAAGGCCTCGTGCAGACTCGGAACGTAAGGCACGTAGAGCAGCGGCATCCGCGCCTGCTCGGGTGTGCGGTCGCCCTTTCGTAGATTGCAGGGCTTGCACGCGCTCACCAGGTTGGTCCAGGTATCGCGGCCGCCCTTGCTTTGCGGCAACACATGCTCGGCAGTGAGATCCGCCAGCCGGAACCGCCCCCCGCAGTAGGCGCAAACATGGCGGTCACGCGCAAACAGCATTTCACGCATGACGCCCGGCGCCCGATCACGCGAGGCTCGCACCACCGTCTCACCGCGGAGCGCCACGATCGACCGCAGTGTGAGTTCCGAGCGATACCCGCTTGCCCGACTGATTCCGCCTCGCAGAATAAACGCGTGGTCTCCGAGGTCCCACGCCACCACCCCGCGCACGTAGCAGGTTGCGGCCTCCTCCAGGCCGATCCAGCGCCTGGGGTAGCCCCCGGCATCGAGCGCGAGTATTGCGGGCGGATCGGTGTTTTGCATCGGACCGGAACGCATCTGCATCGGACCCCCATCGATTGGCCTCGGATCCCGTCAACCTCGCGGTGCGGGCTGTTCCTAAACACTCTACACTCGCGCCATGAATCTTCCCATCTCAATTGAGGATGTTGAGGCGGCGGCCTCCCGTCTGGCGGGGGTCGCGGTGCGCACGCCCGTGCTCACCTGCGACGCGGCCGATGCCATGGCGGGTGCCCGCGTGTTCTTCAAGTGCGAAAACCTGCAGCGGATCGGCGCCTTCAAGTTCCGCGGCGCCTTCAACGCGCTCAGCCGGTTTGACGAAGCGGCCCGCCGTCACGGTGTCATCACCTATTCGTCAGGTAACCATGCGCAGGCGATCGCGCTTGCTGCCAAGCTTCTTCACATGCCCGCCCTCATCGTGATGCCGGCCGATGCGCCGGCCATCAAGGTCGCGGCCACACGATCGCATGGCGCAGAAGTCGTGTTCTACGACCGCTATACCGAAGACCGTGAGGCACTCGGCAGCCGGCTTGCTGCCGAGCGTCAGATGACGCTGATCCCGCCTTACGACCATGCCGACGTCATGGCTGGCCAGGGTACGGCCGCGCTCGAACTCATCGAAGAGGTCGGGCCCCTCGATGCGCTTTTTGTGTGCGTGGGCGGGGGCGGTCTCATCTCCGGTTGCGCGATCGCCGCGGCAGCGCGGTCACCCGGCTGTCGGGTCATTGGCGTGGAGCCGCAGGCGGGCGATGATGTGCGCCAGTCGCTTGCCCGGGGCGAACGGGTGCGAATCGCCGTGCCGCAGACGCTCGCCGATGGCGCGCAGACACAGTCACCGGGTGAACTCACCTTTGCGGTCATGCGCGCGCTGGTGGCCGAGGTCACCACGGTTGATGATGCGGCGCTGGTCGGCACCATGCGCTGGATGGCCGAACAGCTGAAACTTGTGGTTGAACCGACCGGCTGCCTGGCGGCGGCGGCGGCGCTCACACCCCGCCCGGAACTTGCCGGAAAACGCATCGGCGTCGTGTTGAGCGGCGGCAACGTCGATATGGCCCGGTTTGCCGCGCTGGTGGGTACGCAAAGCTGAGGGGAACCTCAGCCGAAGGGGCGCACCCCGATCAGGCTCACATGCAGGTGAAAGGCAAACGCCCCATAGAATGCGATGCCGATCACGATCACCGCAAGATCGGCCCACCGCGATGGACCTGCCACCGCCCGGTCAAGCCCCCCGCCTTCGATTTCGGTATTGATGGCCTGCTCGCGCGCGAGCGCATCCCGACGCCGCGCGGCGCGGAAAGACAGCACCGCCCACACCAAGAGACTGCCAAACAGCACCAGATCCGCAAGCGTGTGATTGGCGATCAGATGCCCAAAAGCCCAGAGCTTGACGCCCAGCACCATCGGATGCCCCACCCGGGCGCGAAGGGTATTGCGCGGAACATACGCCGCGACGATGAGCACGAACGCAACCAGCGACAGAAGGGCCGCAATGTGTCGCCCGCCGCTCCAGGGCGACCAGAGCACGACCGGGTCGGCACGGGCCATCCCGTAGCCTTTCACCATCAGTACCAGACCCACCAGTGATGCGAGCGCAACCAGCCCTTTGTAGGCAAGCGGCCCCAGGCGAGACACCAGCCCGTCGCGGGCGGCCTCGGAGACCAGGCGCACGGCATGCGCGCCGATAAAAAGCACCAGACCGGCAATGAGGGTCAGCATCGTGTTCCGCCTCCGGAATCAGAGCGCCCGGCGATCGGGCGCGATCGCCGAGCATACCCTGCCGGGCCAGCCGCTGGCAGACCGCCGGCCCTCGGCGGACCCACCTACGCGCGCAGTCGGTCCGGCGTCTCGTCCGGTGATCAGACGAGTTGCGGCGCCGGATCGGTGGAAGTTCCGCGCAGACGCGAACTGTCGATCAGCTGCTGAAGCGAGACCGTGTCCAGATAGTCCATCGCCTGGGTGCGCAGCTGCTCCCAGACCTGTCCGCCGGGCGCGGCAAGCGCCGCCTCGCGTTCGGCGGCACTCTGCGAATCGAGCTGGTCCACGCAGTAAACGATGTCGCCTACGCTGATGTCGCGCGCAGCGCGCGCCAGGACATAACCGCCACCGGGTCCGCGGAACCCCTCCACCAGTTCGTGTCGGCGCAGCAACGCAAACAGATGCTCGAGATGCGAGAGTGAAACATCGAGTCGCGTCGCGATGTCGGCCAGCCTCGCCGGATGGGTTGCCCGGTGTGCACCCAGCTCAACCAGCGCAGCGGTCGCGATCCGGGCCTTCGTCGAAACCTTCATGGGAACCTCTTGACGGAAAAGTGATGACAAGACAGAGCGTACCGATGCGCATAATTTCGGTATATTCGTTTGTTCCGCGTCTATTTATCGGTTTATCCGAATGATTAACTACAAGCATTTGCAATATTTCTGGCGAGTTGCGCGCGCAGGCGGCCTGGCGCGCGCAAGCGACGAAGCCCATGTCACGCCACAGACCATCAGCGAGCAGCTCCATGAACTCGAAGCGTCGCTCGGTGCCCAACTGTTCGAACGGCGCGGTCGCCGTCTCGAGCTGACCGAGTCCGGGCAGGTTGCTTTCGACTATGCCGAGCGGATTTTTTCGCTGGGCGCCGAAGCCGAGGCGGTGTTGCGCGGCAGCGCCGGGTCGCAATCGGTTCATTTTCGAATCGGGGTGGCCGACGTGGTGCCCAAGGCGGTTGCGCACCGGCTGATTGAACCCGCGATGCGGATCGGTAAGCCCGTGCACCTCACCGCACGCGAATGGAAGTTAGACGGATTGCTCGCAGAGCTTTCGGTTCACCGCCTCGATATGGTGATTGCCGATACCCCTACGCCGCCCGGCACCGGCGTACGTGCGTTCAACCACCGACTGGGTGAAACCGGCCTCTGCTTTCTTGCCGCACCTGCACTCGCTCAACGCCTGACCGGCGATTTTCCGGCCTGCCTGCATCGGATGCCCATGCTGATGCCGGGGCAGGACACCGCGCTGTACGGGCGACTGGTGCGGTGGTTTGAGCGACATCACCTAGCCCCCGAACTGGTCGCTGAGTTTGATGACGCGGCGCTGATGAAAGCCTTTGGTCGCGCTGGGCTCGGGGTGTTTGCGTCGCCGGCTGCGCTCGCCGATGAAATCGCCGAGCAGTACGGCGTGCGCCCCATCGGGTCAACCGATGAGGTCAGACAGGAGTTCTTTGCGATTTCGGTTCAGCGGCGCACCACCCATCCCTGTGTGCGTGCCATCTTCGACCATGCGGGCAGCTCGCTCCCCGCGATTGCGGTTGAGCCGCCTAGCGTGGTGACGAGCCGGAAAGTTCGGCGAGCGTTGCGTCAATGAGCGCGCGAGCGATGCTGAGTCGTGGCGGTATGCCCGGTAACGACTCGGGGTCGAACCACTGCGCATCGGCAAGTTCATTGGGGTCAATTCGAATTTCGCCCCCGGCCCATTCGGCACGAAACGCAATCATGAGGGAATGCGGAAACGGCCAGCTTTGGCTTCCGAAATAGCGAAGATCGCGAATTTCGATGCCCGCTTCCTCCCTGACTTCACGCACCACCGCCTGCTCGATGGTTTCACCCGCCTCAACAAACCCTGCAAGCGCACTGTAGCGGCCTGGCGGGAAATGCAGCCCTCGACCCATCAGCATCTGCCGGCCACGCGTGACCATCACCATCATCGCGGGTGCGATCCGCGGGTAGGTGGAGAGCCCGCACGATGGGCAGCGCCGTGCGCGCTCCCCGGGCAGGTGGTCTGTCCGGGTGCCACAGGCGCCACAGAAGCGATGCGTGCGATCCCACTCGAGGAGCTGGATCGCGCGCATGGCAATCGCCAGGTCGGTGTCGTTGAGCTCACCAAACCACTGGCGCAGACCCGCCGCCCGCAGACCCGGCGGGAGCGTCACCCCGCCTGCTCCCGACGCATCGAGTGCGACAGCAATATGATCCCGCCCCTGGTGTCGTCCGATTGAATGCACCCGCCCGGCTTCGATACCCAGCGTTCGGTAGTGTCGCCAGGGCAACGCGCGCGGCTCGTGCTCGGTCAGCACCAGCGCGTCGCCGGTGAACACATAGGCGAGTGCGTCATCATGAAGCGAGAGCTCGAGCGAGGGCTCGAAGTCGTCGGGCGATCGGATCATCCGAGAATCTCCCCATGCTCGCGGGTGGCGAGAAAGCGCACCGACGGCCACGCCTCCATCGTCACCTGCAGGTTGTATCGGTTGGGCGCAAGATAAACCGGGTTGCCATCGACATCCTGTGCAAGCCGCATGGCCTGTTCGCGCTCAAATTTTTTGCGTGCAGCATCGTCGGGAAACACCAGCCAGCGGGCGAGCTGAATATCGCTGGGGTCGTAGACCGCGTCAACCTGATACTCGGTTTGCAGCCGGTGCGCCACGATCTCAAACTGGAGTGGACCCACCGCGCCGAGTAGCGTGTGGCCGAGCACGTTCTCAAAGACCTGGATGGCACCCTCTTCGCCCAACTCTTTGAGGCCTTTGCTGAGCTGCTTGGATTTGAACGGGTCGCGCGCACGCGCCATCCGGAACAGCTCGGGTGCGAAATACGGGATCCCCAAAAACGCGAGCTTTTCACCCTCGGTGAGGGTGTCACCGATCTGAAGCTGTCCATGGTTATGGAGTCCGATGATGTCGCCCGCCACCGCCTCTTCACTGGCCACCCGTTCATTCGCCATGAAGGAGAGCGCGTGAGCAATCTTGAGTTCGCGGCCGGTACGCTGATGCACCACCCGCGAGCCCGGCCGATAACGGCCTGAGCAAATCCGTACGAAGGCGATGCGGTCCCGATGTCGCGGGTCCATGTTGGCCTGGATCTTAAAGACGAAACCGGTGAGCGCGGGCTCGTCGGGGGCTACGCTACGCGTGGTGGTGGTGCGGGAGAGCGGTGCCGGCGCCCAATCGATCAGCGCCTGGAGAATTTCCCGCACACCAAAATTGTTGATGGCCGATCCGAACAGCACCGGCGTTTGGCTGGCGGCAAGAAAACGCTCCACCTCAAACGGTGCACTTGCGGCCCGCACCAGATCGACATCATCGCGAAGCGCCTTGATCTCTTCGGGAAAGAGCGCATCGAGGCGGGGATTCTCAAGGCCAGCGATCACTTCCTCGTTGTCGCTCACCCGGTCTTCGCCGGCCGCAAACCGGATCAGCTGATCGCGCCGAAGATCGAACACACCTCGGAAGCGCTTACCCATGCCAAGCGGCCAGGCAAGCGGCGCGCAGTCGATTTTCAACACCGATTCGACTTCCTCGATCAGCGATAGCGGCTCTCGCACCTCACGATCAAGCTTGTTGATGAAAGTGATGATCGGGGTATTGCGAAGACGACAAATCTCAAGGAGCTTGATGGTTCGCTCTTCGACGCCCTTCGCTGCGTCGATCACCATGACGGCAGCATCCACCGCGGTGAGCACCCGGTACGTATCCTCGGAAAAGTCTTCGTGGCCAGGCGTATCGAGCAGATTGATGGTGTGATGCGCGTACTCAAACTGCATCACCGAGCTGCTCACCGAAATGCCGCGCTGCTTTTCCACCTCCATCCAGTCGGAGGTGGCATGGCGAGCGCTCTTTCTCGCTTTGACTGTGCCGGCCTGCTGAATGGCGCCTCCGAACAGCAGAAGCTTCTCGGTGAGCGTGGTTTTACCCGCATCGGGGTGAGAGATGATGGCGAAGGTGCGGCGCCTGCGCACCTCGTCAGCGATCGAAAGACTGCTCATCAGCAACGGCGCTCAGGCATCGATATTTCGTGCGCCCAGCGCATTCTTTTCGATAAAGGCGCGCCTGGGCTCGACATCGTCACCCATCAACGTGCTGAAGATCTGATCGGCTGCGATGGCGTCTTCGATCTGCACCTTGAGAAGACGGCGCACCTGTGAGTCCATGGTGGTTTCCCAAAGCTGTTCGGCATTCATTTCACCCAGCCCCTTGTAGCGCTGGCGTGTGACGGACCGGTCGGCCTCAGCGAGCAACCAGCGCATGGCGCCGCCAAATGAATCGACCAATTGCGTGCGTTGCCGATCGCCTTCGCCGCGGCGAATCTGCGAACCCGGGCTGACCAGCCCGGCGAGCGTGCGCGAACACTCCACCAGCGTCTGGTAGTCGATGCTCTGAATAAAGTCGGTATCGAGATGAGAGACCTTGACATTGCCATGCACGCGTCGCTCAAACACCAGTGAGCGGCGCTCGGTTCGTGGATCAAAACGCGAACTCACCACGGGCAGCTCTGCGGTGGATGCACCACGCGTGCGCTCGAGCCAAGCGGAGATGACGGCTGCCGACTGCGCGGCCGCTTCGTCAGAGCTCAAATCGACCGCGCAGCCGTCCAGCACCGCGCGCAAAGCATACGAATCAACCACCCTAGACACGCGGTTGATGACAGCCTCGGCCACCAGGTAACGGCGGGCGAGTTCACCTAGGGCATCCGAAGCGATGGGTTCACCGTTAACCGGCATGAGCACCGCGTTTTCCAACGCCACCTTAAGGAGTATTTGCTCCAGTTCGTGGTCGTCTTTCACATAACGCTCTTCGCGGCCGTGCTTGATTCGATAAAGCGGTGGTTGCGCGATGTAGACATGACCGCGCTCAACGAGTTCGGGCATCTGCCGGTAAAGGAGCGTAAGGAGAAGCGTTCGGATGTGCGCGCCGTCCACATCGGCATCGGTCATGACGATGATGCGGTGATAGCGAAGTTTTGCAACATCAAAGTCGGGACCGATGGAGGTGCCAAGCGCGGTGATGAGGGTAACGATCTGCTCTGAGGACACGAGCTTGTCAAAGCGCGCCTTCTCAACATTGAGCACCTTGCCGCGAAGCGGAAGAATCGCCTGGTACTTGCGATCCCGACCCTGCTTAGCCGACCCGCCGGCGGAGTCGCCCTCTACAATGAAGAGTTCGCTCTTGGCCGGATCTTTTTCCTGGCAGTCTGCGAGCTTTCCTGGAAGCCCCACACCGTCGAGCACGCCTTTTCGGCGGGTCATTTCGCGGGCTTTCCGCGCGGCCTCTCGGGCTCGCGCAGCCTCCACGATCTTGCCGCAGATAATCTTGGCATCTTGCGGACGTTCCTGAAGAAACTCTTCAAGCGCTTTTGCAACCGCCTCTTCCACCGGAGCACGAACCTCTGATGACACGAGCTTGTCTTTGGTTTGCGAGCTGAACTTGGGTTCTGGCACTTTCACAGAGAGAACGCAAGTGAGGCCCTCGCGCATGTCATCGCCTGCGGTCTCGACCTTGGCCTTTTTTGCGAGCTCGCTCTCTTCAATGTATTTGTTGATGACCCGCGTCATCGCGGCACGAAGACCCGTGAGGTGGGTGCCGCCATCGCGCTGTGGAATGTTGTTGGTAAAGCAGAGTACCTGCTCGTTGTAGCCGTCATTCCACTGGATCGCAACCTCGACACCGATCGAGGCACCCGCGTCGGTGTCGCGCGAGGCCACGACGTGAAAGGCGTTGGGGTGGATGACGGTTTTGGTTCGGTTGATGTATTCAACGAAACCCCGCACGCCGCCAGCGAACGCAAAGTCTTCCTCCTTGCCTTGGCGCTGATCGATCAGCTTGATCTTGACGCCGTTATTGAGAAAGGACAGCTCGCGCAGACGCTTAGCGAGAATCTCGTAGTGGTATTCGACGTGTCCGAAGATGGTGTCATCAGCAAGAAAGTGCACTTCGGTGCCGCGCAAATGGGTTTCACCCTGAACCTTGAGCGGCGAGACCGTGGTGCCCTGCTCGGATTCAAGAAGCCGGTTCTGCGCAACGCCGCGATGAAACTCCATGAAATGCACCTTGCCATCGCGACGGATGGTGAGGCGTAGCCACTTCGAGAGGCCGTTCACACAGGACACACCCACGCCGTGCAACCCGCCGGACACCTTGTAGCTGTTCTGGTCGAACTTGCCGCCGGCGTGAAGCTCGGTCATGACGATTTCGGCCGCGCTCCGCTTAGGCTCATGCTTGTCATCCCACTTGATGCCAGTCGGAATACCGCGACCGTTATCAATCACCGAGATGGAGTTATCGGTATGGATGGTGACCACGATTTCATCGCAGTGGCCGGCAAGCGCCTCGTCGATGGAGTTATCAACCACCTCAAAGACCAGATGATGCAGACCGGTGCCGTCGGAGGTATCTCCGATATACATACCCGGGCGTTTTCGAACCGCCTCCAGACCTTCGAGAATCTGAATGGAGGACGAGTCGTACTGGTTATCTGACATATCGGTTCTCAGATGCGCATGGGCATGACGACGTACTTGAACTGGCTGTCACCGGGAACAGTGATCAGTGCGCTGGTATTGGAATCACCAAATTCGGCTTGTATGTGTTCGGTTTTGAGATTAGCGAGCACATCCTGCAGGTAGCCCACGTTAAAGCCGATCTCCAGGCGCTCACCCTGATAGTCGGTTTCAACTTCCTCTTGGGCTTCTTCTTGCTCTGCGTTATTGGCTTGAATCTTGAGCGCACCCGGCTCAAGCGTGAGCCGCACGCCGCGAAACTTGTCGCTGGTGAGAATCGAGGCGCGGGAAAGCGATGCGGCGAGCGTTTCACGCGGGATGAGAAGGCGTTTGGAGTGAGCCGAAGGAATGACGCGCTGGTAGTCGGGGAACTTGCCCTCAACAAGCTTGGTCACAAACTCCACCTCGCCAAACCGCAGCCTCAACTGATTGTCAGCGAGATCGATATCCACCGGGTCATCGGTATCGGAGAGCAGCCGCTGCAGTTCAAGGATGGATTTTCTGGGAATGATCACCTCCCGGGTTGCGAGGCCGGGCGCATCAATCGCCGCCTCGCAGTAGGCAAGCCGATGACCATCGGTTGCAACCACCCGAAGGCGATCGCGCGAGGTCACGAGCAGGAGTCCGTTCAGGTAGTAGCGAACATCTTGGACTGCCATTGAAAAGTGAACCATCTGAAACAGATGGCGAAGCTGTTTCTGAGGCAGGCGAAACCCCGCCGGCCAGTCATGATCGGTTTTGACCGTGGGAAAGTCTTCCACCGGCATGGTCTGAAGGGTGAAACGGCTTCTGCCGGCCGACAACGTGGCCCGCTTGTCATCAACGCGAATCGTGACGTCGATGTTGTCAGGGAGTGCCCTCAGGATGTCGATCAGTTTGCGCGCCGACACGGTGGTTGCAACCGTTTCTGCAGAGCGACTCAATTCAGCGGTGGTGCTGATCTGGATCTCGATATCGGAGGCCAGAAAAGTCACCCGCTCGGCGTCCTTGCGCATCATGACATTGGCAAGGATGGGTAGGGTGTGTCGCTTCTCGACGATTCCCGCCACCGTCATGAGCGGTTTCAGAATCGCGTCTCGGCTCGCCTGGATGAATGACATGGTTCAGGCTCCTGTGTAGTTTGATATCAATGCTGTTGTTAATGAATGACTGGCGAACAACTCTGTTGAAAACCTAATCTTTCTTGTGTTGTGTCAAGGTCTTACGGCGTGAATCGGGTTGCGCTTAAGCTGTACCGGGTGCTGGGGACCGGGTGGGATAACTTTTCGATCGCAGGAAAAACCTTGGGTTGATCACATTTGGTTCCATGGGTTGTGGACCGGCTCTGTGCAGGTTATTGGTCGGGTTATCGACCTGTTGTCCACAGGAAAGAGGGGGCATGCGGTTCATCCTCGCAGCGTCTGCTCAAGCACATGGAGGTGGCGGTTCATCTCCTGATCATGCTGACGCATCTCGGCAATTCGCTTGACTGCGTGCATGACCGTGGTGTGGTCCCGACCACCGAAAGCTTCTCCAATCTCGGGAAAGCTTTTCTGGGTGAGTTCCTTTGCGAAGTACATGGCAACCTGCCGCGCCCGGGCGATGTGTGCGGGGCGACGCTTGCTGTACATGTCAGCGACTTTTATCTTGAAAAAGTCAGACACGGTTTTCTGGATCGACTCGATCGAAACCGGTGCCCGGTTCAGCGCGAGGATGTCTTTGAGGGCCTCGCGAGCCAGTTCAGCGCCGATTGGCTTGTTGCGAAAACGCGCAAAGGCAATCACCCGAAGAAGTGCGCCTTCGAGTTCGCGAACGTTTGAGCGAAGGTGCCGGGCGATGAAGAAGGCCACCTCCTCAGGAAGCCGTTCGCCCGAGAGCTCGGCCTTCTTCAAGAGAATGGCGACCCGCATTTCAAGTTCGGGCGGCTCGATTTCAACGATCAGTCCCGAACCAAAGCGGGAAACGAGGCGCTCCTCGATGCCGGAGAGCTCTTTGGGATAGCTGTCACACGTGAGGATGAGTTGTTTACGCGCCGAGAGCAGTGCCTCGAAGGTGTAGAAGAATTCTTCCTGCGTGCGATCTTTGCCACCCAGGAACTGAATATCATCAACCAACAGCAGATCGAGTGACTGATATTTGGCCTTGAACTCGGCAAGCGACTTACGCTGGATACCGCGGACCATTTCATCGAAATAGTCCTGGGCATGGATGTAGCGAACCCGCACGCGGGGATCGCGCAACCGGAGCGCGTTACCGGCCGCGTGCAGCAGGTGGGTTTTTCCCAGACCGACACCGCCGTAAAGGAATAACGGGTTGTACTGAGTGCCAGGATGCTCGACCACTTGCAGAGCGGCAGACCAGGCCATCTGATTAGCCTTGCCGTGAACAAAGTTGTCAAAACTCAGGTCGGCGCGGAGTCGAGAGGCGCTCGCGTCGTTGACGGGCTCGGCATCAGGTCGGTGCGAGTTTGGGGGGGTTGCTGTGACGCGTCCGGTCGCCTCGATCAAAGCCATCGCGGGGGCGCCTGGGTCGTCGGCAGCGGATGTGGCGACCGAACCCGAGGCCGATATCAGCTCGAAACTCACGTTAACCGGACAACCGAAGACAGCCGTCGCAACCGAGCCAATGCGGGACTCGAACTGACTGCGTATCAGATTGAGCTTAAATTGGCCTGGCGCGCCGAGACGCAGGCGCTGCGAATCGGGTTCGAAGCCCAGAAAAACGAGGGGCTTGATCCAGGGTTTGAATTGCTGCGCGGGTAGCTCGGATTCAAGCCGTGCCACGCAGTCTAGCCAGCGATCCTGCATTGTATGTGCCGGCTCCGGACCGGCGCCTATTTTGAATTACCTAAATTGGCGAACCTTAAATTCTAACCCGACATGCTCAGGGCGAACGCTGGGTCGAATTGACAGGGAACCGGGTAATGCGTTGTAATGAAAGGCTTTTCCCTCGAAGTTTCTCTGGAAGTTTTTTATGACGCCCACCCGGTGTGGGCGCGCAAGGATAGATGATGAAGCGCACTTACCAGCCCTCAGTGACCCGCCGCAAGCGCACGCACGGATTTCTCGTGCGCATGAAAACTCGCGGTGGTCGGGCGGTGATCCGGGCCCGGCGTGCCAAAGGCCGCAAGCGTCTCGGTGTCTAAACAACAGTCTGTAAGGATGTCTGGTGGCGTGGCGCCGGACGGGGTGGGACCAGGCGACGTAGTGCCGGCCGATGCTGAGACTTCGCCGGTTGCCAGGTCAACGGAGCCTGTGCGCCGCGTCAACGCTGGGGTTCTCCTCAAAACGCGCCCGGTAGCCTCCACCACGTGCTTTGGGTTGCACCGCCGTCCCACGGGCGCGCCAGACGAGCCTATCCTCCTCATGTCGGTTCCGCGGCGCGTGCTCAAACGGGCGGTGGATCGCAACACCGTACGGCGACTTGCCCGCGAGTCGCTGCGAGCAACCCGCGAGCAGGCATACGGGTGCGCCCTCATGCTTCGTCTCAAGCGAACACCCACCGGATTTGAAGCGCTTACCCAACGTGCACGGAAGGCTGCCTGGCGCGCTGAGCTTGAGCGTGTGTTCAGTCTGGGCGTGGGTCGCGCGTGACGGTCGCCGCGCGTCATCCCGGCCGCTCGCTGGTTGCAGGGCTCCTCAGCGGTCTGGTGCAGGTTTACCGGGTGGCGATCAGTCCGCTCATCGGGCCGCGCTGCCGTTTCCTTCCCTCTTGTTCCGATTACGCGCTTCAGGCGCTATCAACCCACCGGCCGGTGCATGCGCTCACCCTCATCGCCCGGCGCTTGGCTAGATGCCACCCCTTGGGTGCGAGCGGTATTGACGAGGTGCCTCCGGTACTTAGCTGCCGGTGTGCGACGCACGCTCAATCTGCCGCGCTGTTTCCAAAAGATCCCACCGACTCCCGATCATGCCCACCCAGCGTCTGATTCTCTGGATTATTTTCTCCATGTCGCTCCTGTTTCTTTGGGACGCATGGCAGCGTCATCAGGGTCAGCCCACCCTGTTTGGTCCGCAACCGCAAAAGGCCGAATCGTCGGCGGCGCCGGCGGGCGGCGCGACATCAACCCCAAGTGGCGCGACGCCGGCTCGTTCATCCGCTCCCGGAACTGACCCCAGCATCCCAACCGGACCCGCGCCGGCTGCGGCCGCTGCCGCTCAAATTCCCGGCGCGGCCGAGGCTGCCGCACCGCGCACCGAGTCGATTCGGCTCAGTAATGATGTGCTTGCACTCGATATCGATCCGATGGGCGGCCAGATCCGCCGCGGTGAGCTGTTGAGGCATCGCGACACCGTCACCCGCAACGGCAATGTGTTGCTGTTTGATCTGCGCCCGAACAGCACCTACCTTGCACAAAGCGGTCTGATTGGTGCCCCCGACGGTCAGACCTTTCCGAACCATCGCACTCCGATGCAGGTGGCCGAGGCGGGGTTGCCGCGCGAGCTGGGTGCAACGGGCGAGGCGGCGGGCCTGAAACTGGTCTCCGAGAGTGGCGGCGTTCGGTTTGAACGCACTCTGCGGCTCGTCCGGGGATCGTACGTGCTAGAGGTCAGCGATCGCATCACCAACCTGGGCGGGCAAACGGTGTCGCCTATCCTTTACCTTCAGCTCACACGCGACTCCAATCCGCCCCCCGGCGGATCGGATTTCTACAGCACCTATGTCGGGCCTGTGATCTACACCGATAAGGAAAAGTTCCAGAAG
>JAGWXN010000590.1 GCA_018969885.1 Betaproteobacteria bacterium
TTGCCACGTCGCTGCCTGACTTCAAGCTCACACTTGAGAAAATCAATGAAGTGGGCCTGGGCCGTGGCCGGATGCCCATCGTCGCCAACAGCGGCGCAATCGGTGCGCCCGAGCTGCTCAACATCATGGGTAAGGACACACTGGAAGGCGTGATGAACATCACCGCCAACTGGGGTGGCAAGGGCCATGACAAGCTGATCGCCGACTTCAAGGCCCGTAAAGGCGAGCCCTGGATCCCGCAAGACCCCATGTCCACCTACGGCGACATGTGGATCTTCAAGGAGGCCTGTGAAATGGCCAAGTCGGGCGACAAGAAAGCTGTCGCGTCGGCCATCCGCGCCATGGACTTCAACGGTGACGGCCCGGCGCGTTTCTTCGCGGGTGGTCGCGTCAAGTTCGACGAAAACGGCCGTCGTGTTGGTGCAGTCCTCACCATTTCCCAGTGGCAAAACGGCGTACCGGTGGCGGTTTATCCCGATTCGCTTGCCGTCGCGCCGGCCATCTGGCCCAAGCGCTAATCGCCATGTCCGGCACCGCCCAAACGATCGAGTTCGATCAGCCTGGCGGGCCGGAGGTCCTCCAGTGGCGAACCCGCCCGCTTGCGGCTCCGCAGGCGGGCGAGGTGCTGATCGAGCAGTCAGCGATCGGCGTCAATTACATCGACATTCAGCACCGAAGCGGTCGTTATCCGATCGCGTCGTTTCCATCCAGCCTGGGAATTGAAGCTTCAGGCCATGTGCTTGCTGTAGGCGATGGCGTAAGCGATTTTCGGGTAGGCGATCGGGTGGCCTATATCCACCTGCCCATCGGTGCCTACACCACCCACCGTATCCTGCCGGCCGCGCGTGTCGTCCCGGTCCCCAAAGGCGTTCCGCTCAACTGGGCCGGCGTCACACTCAACCGAGCCCTCACCGCGCAGTATCTGGTGAATGATTCCTTCCCGGTGGGCCCGGCGCACGTCGTGCTGGTTCACGCCGCGGCGGGCGGCGTCGGGCAATTGCTCGCGCAGTGGGCCTCCCACAAGGGCGCGCGCGTCATCGGCACGGTCGGTTCAGCAGAAAAAATCGCGCTCGCACGCGCGGCAGGCTGTCATGAGGTGTTAATCAGCGCCGATCCTGGCTGGGTCGCTGCCTGCCGGGCGCTCACCGCTGGCGAGGGTGTCCACGTGGTCTACGACGGCATTGGCGGCGCCATGTTCGAGCAGTCGCTCCTTGCCCTGCGCCCGAACGGGGTGCTCGCAAGCTACGGAACGCCCGCAGGCCCCATTCCGCCCTTCGATATTTTCCGGCTGAATCAGTTGGGCTCGTTACACATCACCAGCCCGTCGATATTCACCTTCAACAAGACCACCGAGGCGCTGCGCGCGCGCTCAGCCGATGTGTTCGCGCAGGCGCTCGCTGGCGTGCTGCGAACCGATACGCCAAGGCTTTACGGCTTTGATCAGGCACGCGAAGCGCATGCCGATCTGGCTGCGCGTCGCACCACCGGATCCATCGGCCTGTCTGCGCCTTAACGCGTCACAGGCCTGACGAGCGGTCAGTCAGGCGAGGCACGGTCGTTCAGTC
>JAGWXN010000591.1 GCA_018969885.1 Betaproteobacteria bacterium
GGCGAGCAGGATGTTCGAGGGGCGCGCCACGCAAGTCCAGTGCAAAGCGTAGTTCGCACGGCCAATTTCTTTTTCGAAGAGGATCCAACTGAGCGTGTCGAGTCCGCCGCCGCCGATCTCCGCGGGCATGTTGGCGGCGTAGAGTCCGGCCTCGATGGCCTTGCGCCGCAACTCGTCGCGCAGTTCCGGTCGCAGGCGTCCGGTGGTTTCGATCTCCGCCTCGTGTGGATACAACTCGCGCACGACGAAAGCGTTCGCCGTTTGGACGATTAGGCGCTGTTCTTCGGTGAGCGAGAAATTCATCTGCAGTACCCGTTCGCGCTTCAGCCAAGCTATGGCATGATTGTGGCACACAAGATAAACCCGACGACAGGCGAGTTCACATGCCGCTGCAGTTCAGTCGAGAGGTCTTCATCACCTGTGCCGTTACGGGCTCGGGTGCGACCCAGGACCGTTCACCCCATGTCCCGCGCGCGCCGCGGGAAATTGCGGCCAGCGCGATCGCCGCCGCCAAGGCCGGAGCCGCCGTCGTGCATTGCCACGTTCGCGACCCGCAGACGGGCAAGGCCAGTCGTGATCCCGCGCTCTACCGCGAGGTCACCGAGCGCATCCGTGATGCGGATACCGACGTCGTGATTAACCTGACCGCCGGGATGGGTGGCGATCTGGTGCTCGGTCCACCCGAGGCGCCGTTGCCCATCAACCCTGTGGGTACGGATATGGGCAGTGCCACTGATCGCATGCGGCCTATTGCCGACTGCCTGCCGGAGATCTGCACGCTCGATTGCGGCACGATGAACTTCGCCGAAGCCGACTATGTGATGACCAACACGCCAGGCATGTTGCGGGCGATGGGCGGCATGATGACTGAACTCGGCGTGCGCCCCGAGATTGAGGCCTTCGACACCGGCCACCTGTGGTTCGCGCAGCGACTGGTCGAGGAAGGCGTGCTCAAGGGGCCGGCTCTGGTGCAGCTGTGCATGGGCGTGCCCTGGGGTGCGCCAAACGACATGAACACATTCATGGCGATGGTGAACAACGTACCGCAGGGTTGGACCTGGTCGGCCTTCAGTCTTGGCCGCGATCAAATGCCCTACGTGGCGGCTGCGGTGCTGGCGGGTGGCAACGTGCGGGTCGGTCTCGAGGACAATCTTTGGCTCGATAAGGGCGTGCTCGCACGCAACGAGGATCTCGTCGAGCGCGCGGTCGGCATCATCGAGCGCATGGGCGCGCGGGTTCTCGATCCGGCGGCTGTTCGCAGCAAGCTCGGGCTCGTCAAGCGCGCACCGGTGGCTCGCGCGTGAGTCGTCGCGCAGCGATCATCGGTGGTGGCGTCATCGGCGGTGGTTGGGCCGCGCGCTTTCTGCTCAACGGCTGGGATGTCGCTGTGTTCGATCCGGACCCGGAGGCCGAGCGTAAGCTCGGCGAGGTGCTGGCGAACGCGCGACGCTCGCTGCCGGGGCTCTACGATGCGGCGATGCCGGCCGAGGGCCGACTCACCTATCACCCGCGGATCGAGGATGCCGTGGCGGGCGCCGAGTGGGTGCAGGAGTCGGTCCCC
>JAGWXN010000116.1 GCA_018969885.1 Betaproteobacteria bacterium
TCCAATCCGATGCGTCGCCGCCTGCTGGTGGGGCTTGGCGGTACCGCGCTATGCGCTGGCGGCGCTGTTCGTGCCCAGTCAGCCTTTCCATCACGGCCGGTTCGTGTGATCGTGCCGTACGGTACAGGGGGCGGCACCGACATTCTGATCCGTATGCTTGCGCCGGCTGTCAGTGCATCGCTAGGGCAGTCGATTGTGATTGAGAACCGACCGGGTGCCGGCTCGGTGCTCGGCACCGAGATGGTGGCGCGCTCGCCCGCCGACGGTTACACCGTGCTGGCAGTCGATAGTGCCATCCTGACCAATCCGGGTCTGCGTAAGCTCCCCTTCGACACCAAGCGTGATCTCGCCGGGGTCACCATGATGGCCACTGCGCCAGTGATTCTGGTGGTGCATCCTTCTGTCCCCGCCAAGACGCTGCCCGAACTCATTGACCTGGCACGTTCGAAGCCCGGCATACTGAATTACGCCTCAGGCGGTAACGGCGCCTCCACCCATCTGGCGGGTGAGTTGATGAAGATCGCCTGTGGGGTCGATATCGCGCACATCGCTTACAAGGGCACCGGCCCTGCCATGACCGATCTGCTGGCGGGCCATGTTCAGATGCAGTTCGCGGGCATCAGCTCGGTTCGCGCGCATGTCGAGGCAGGAAAGCTGCGTGCCATTGCGGTGACTGGACCGAAGCGAAGCATCGCCATGTCCGCAGTGCCCACTTTCATCGAACAGGGTATCAAGGGTGTGGACGCCGATACCTGGTGGGGACTGTACGCGCCAGGCGGAACGCCCGCCGATCTCGTCAGTGTCCTGAACGATCACTTCGTGCGGGCACTGAAGAGCGCAGATCTGGCGCCCAAGCTTGCAGCGGCGGGATTCATCCCGGTCGCGGGAACAGCCGCCGAGCATGCCGAGATGACCGCATCCATGATCGATCGTTGGACCGAGGTCATCAAGGCTGCGAAGATCACGGCTGATTGAGCGGCTGGCCCTCACTGTCAGCCACCGGGCATTGCAACGCCTGTTCACACCGGAACATCATGACCTCAACGCCCGAGCGCACGCCGCCAGCTCCCCCTCTGCAGCCGCTCGATGATCTGCGGGTCATCGATCTTTCGAGCTTTATCTCCGGACCGTTTGCGAGCGTGCAGCTGGCCGAATTCGGCGCCGAGGTCATCAAGGTGGAACTGCCCGGCGTGGGCGATGCGCTCCGCCGTTTTGGCACACTGACCGAGAGCGGCGACTCGCTCCCCTGGCTATCCGAGTGCCGGAACAAGAAATCGGTCACGATCGATCTGCGCCGGCCCGATGGCGCGCGGCTCTTGAAGGCGCTGGTCGAAAAGGCCGATATCCTGATTGAGAATTTTCAGCCGGGTACGCTGGAGAAATGGGGCCTGGGCTGGGAGCTGCTGCACGAACTCAACCCGCGTCTGATCATGGTGCGCATCTCGGGGTATGGCCAGACCGGGCCCTATCGCGACCGGCCCGGCTTCGGGCGCATCGCCAATGCCTTTGGCGGGCTCTCGTTTCTTGCCGGTTACCCCGACCGGCCACCCGTCACGCCGGGGTCTGCCACCATCCCCGACTATCTGTCTGGCGCTTATGGCGCGATGGGCGTGCTGCTTGCCCTACAGGCGCGTCATCGTACGGGCCGCGGCCAGATGATCGACATCGGGCTCTATGAGCCGGTGTTTCGCATTCTCGATGAACTCGCGCCCGCCTATCAGAAGAAAGGCTATGTGCGGCAGCGCATGGGCCCGGGCACAGTGAATGTGGTGCCGCACAGCCACTACCCCACGGGTGACCAGCGATGGATCGCCATTGCCTGCACCAGCGACAAAATTTTCGAGCGACTGGCGCAGGCCATGGGCGAGCCGCATCTTGCCGAGCCACAGTCCTGGGGTGTGCTTGCACACCGCGAGCGCGATCGGGCCCAGGTGGATCAGCATGTGGCTGAATGGACCTCGCGCCATACGCGCGACGAACTGCTCGAGCGCTGCGAGCACTATCAGGTGCCCTGCGGACCGGTGTATGCGATTGACGAGATTTTCAATGATCCGCAGTACGCGGCCCGCGACAACATTCTGCGGATGAACGACCCGCGGGTGGGCGAACTGGCTGTGCCCAATCTGGTGCCGCGGCTGTCAGACACGCCCGGGTCGGTGAAGTGGCTGGGTCCGTCGCTAGGCGAGCACAACGACGAGATCCTGGGCGGGCTCCTGGGTCTTGATGCCGCTGAACGGGCGCGACTGAGAGACGACGGGGTGATCTGACCCCGTCGCTTCGCGGTGGTTCAGGCAGCGCGGCGAGTACCCTGCCTGCTTTCAAAATGCGCGGCGGCGTCGCGCAGGGTCACCAGATCTGCATATTTCTGGCCCATGTCGAAGAGGCTCGCCTCATGCGGGCCCTTCGCCCGATCACCCACACAGTCGGTCACCACCATCGGACGCAGCGAATAGGCGGATGCGTCGATGGTGCTCGCGCGCACGCAGCCGCTGGTGGTGCAGCCGGTAATGAACAGCGTGTCAACGCCACGGCTGATCAGCCAGGACGCGAGGTTGGTGCCAAAAAACGCCGAGCTGTGCCGCTTGATTGACACATATTCACCGTCGATCGGTGCGACCGACTCCACAAACTGGGCATCAGCGCTGTCGGGAGCCAGGGCCTGCAGTGCCGGTACCTTGATGGCAAAGGTACCGATGTCTTCGCCCTTGGCCTCCGAGGCAAAGCGGACATGGCACACCGGCACGTTGTGCGCGCGTGCGCTTCGCAGCAGCTCGGCGGTGCGGGCGATGGATTCATTGATGTTGAAGCCGCCCAGCACATCAGGCTTGGCAAAACCCACCTGAAAATCAATGATCAGGAGAGCCGGCTGACGACCGAAGCCGATCGGTTTTCCGAAATGCTGTTTTTCGTAAACGCTGAGGTCTGACATGGCGTGATTCCTTGGGGCTAGTAGGTGACGACTGCGAACAGCGTGATGCTCGGAAACGCAATCAGCAGTCCGACGATGAAGAGTTCCATCAGGAAGAACGGCATGACGCCGCGGAAACACTCGCGGATCGTGATCTCGGGGTTGGCGGCCGACACCACGAAAACATTCAGCCCGACAGGCGGCGTGATGTTGCCGATTTCGGTCATCTTGGTGACCAGGATGCCGAACAACACCGGGTCGATGCCGGCCTGCTTGATGATGGGGAACACCACCGGCATGGTGAGCAGGATCATCGACGCGGCATCGATGAAGCAGCCCAGGATCAGGAACGGAATCAGCACCAGGATGAGGAGCAGCGTCGGGTGCAGATTGAGGCCTTGTGTCCAGTTGGCGAGGTTCTGTGGCAACTGCGTGGTGCCGAGCGCGGCACCGAACACCCCCGCGCCGATGATCAGAAAGAAAATTGACGCGGTGCTCGACCCCGACGTTTGCAGCCCCTCCTTGATCTCGGCCATTTTCGCGCCGCGGATGATGGCGATCACCAGCGCGGCTGCCGCACCAAAACCGGCTGCTTCACTGGCAGTGGCCACGCCGGTGTAGAGGGTGCCCATCACCACTGCGAACACCACCAGGATTTCCCAGGACGAGAAGGTGAGCCGCATCCGCTCGCCCCAACCGGTTTTGGGCTGTCGAGTGATCGAGCGCATCTGGGGATCGCGCTTGACCATCCAGTTGATGCCAACCCCATACACGATGATCGTCAGAATGCCCGGGATGATGCCTGCCATGAAGAGCGCCGGAATCGGTGTTTCAGTGGCGATTGAATACAGCACCATCACGGTGGAGGGGGGAATCAGTACCCCCAGCGTGCCGCCGGTGGCAACCGCCGCGCCCGCCAGCCGCTTGGTGTAGCCCGCCTTTAGCAACTGCGGCACTGCGATCTTGGAGATGGTGGCGGCTGTGGCGATCGACGAGCCCGACACGGTGGCGAAGGCGCCGCAGGCCACCACCGACGAAATGGCGAGCCCGCCCGGGATGTGGCCGAACCAGGCCGACGCCGCTCGGAAGCCCTTCTCGGAAATGCCAGCCGAATATGCCATGTGCCCCATGAACAGAAACAAGGGAACGACAATGAACGCAAATTCTGCTGTGCCCGAGTAGGGAAGGCTCCCCAGCAGGTAGTCGGCCGCCGACCAACCACGCATGGCGATGAGCCCGATGACGCCAGATGACAGCAGTGCTAGCGCGATCGGAAAACCCAGCGCAAGCAGCACGAACATGCCGCTGATCAGGAGGAAGCCTTGCTCGAATGGACTCATTTGCGCTCTCCGATCAGGTCGTTGTCAGTCTTGCCGATTTCACCCTTGAGTTCGGTTTCGATATCCACCTGGTACGGGTGCCGACCCACCAGCGCATATTCCAGGGCGGCGGTGATCGACTGGATGAGCAAGAGCGTGAGGCCGACCGATACCATGGCGCGGCTGGGCCAGAGCGGGATCTGCACCATGCCAAATGACACCTCGTCGCGGTTGAACGAATAGATTGAACTGCGCCATGAAGTCCAGCACAGGATTCCGAGCACCGCGAGTTGCACCGCGAGCAACAGCCAGGTGACGATCCGGTCAACCCAGGGCGGAAAGCGCTCCGCAAAGATCGAAACACGAAAATTTTCGCGGTTGGCCTGTGTGGCGGGAAGCCCCAGGTAGATGAGCGCAAGGAGCAGCAGCACCCCCACCTCGAGCACACCCCAGATGGCAATGCC
Source organism: Betaproteobacteria bacterium (assembly GCA_018969885.1). The sequence continues at coordinate 4,692 of JAGWXN010000116.1, forward strand.
CATCATGCCGCGCAACACCGCGTCGATCACCACCGCGATCATGATGAGAATGATGAGAACGCCGGTGATGCGGGCCATGGCCCGGGAGGCCGAAGCCACCCGGGCCGCCAGGGCCATGGCGCTGGAGGGCGTGCGGGCGGTCATCCCTTGGCCTTGCGGGCAAGGTAGCGGTCGATGCCGGTCACGTATTTGCGCTGCGCTTCATACTTGGCCACCAGCGTGTTGAAACTCTTGGTGAGCGCCTCAGGGTTGCCGCCCACGCGCTTCACTGCTTCAGCGTATTTGTTGAAGATGACCTGGGTGGTTGCCTCGCGCCAGCGCCTTTCTTCGGCCGGGTCCAGCGGTGCAACCTGAATGCGTTTGGATTTCAGCAGGATCTCCACGCATTCGTCGGTTTCCTTGTCCTGCGCGTCGATGTACCAGTTGAGCGCGTTGTCGGCGGCGGTGGTGAAGACATCCTGCAGCGGCTTGGAGAAACTCTTCCAACGGTCGAGATTGATGGAGGTCATCACGGTGGCAAAGATGCCCATGCGACCGCCGGTCGAGAGGAAGTTGGTCATCTCGGCGAGGCCGTCTTTCACGCCCTGCTCGAACGGCGTGGTGGAGATGGCATCGACCCCGCCCCGCTGCATCAGATCGATCGCATCGGTGTAGGGCACGGTGACCGCAGTGGCGCCGAGCGCCTGCAGTGCATCGCCAGGTCCCAGCAGCGTGCGGATCCGCATGCCCTTGAGATCGGCAGCGGTGTTGACCCGCTTCATGCTCCACAGCACGTTTTCAGAGGTGGAGAGCGTGAGAAGCAGGTGCGCGTTGTTGCGCTGGAATTCGCGCTGCACCTCGGGGGTGTTCTGGTACCACTCGCGAAATGCCATGCAGCCCGCATAGGGGCTTTCGGTGACAAACGGCAGGGTGACGCCTGAGACCGGGAACTCGCGCGGGTTGAAGGCAGCGGGCACCGTGAAGCCCAGGTCGGTGGCGCCACGTGCCATGCCGGGGTAGACATCGCCCGCCTTGAGCGGGTTGCCGCCCAGCATCCACTCAAAGGTCACCTTGCCGTTGGTCTTGGCGGTGACCTCTTTCGCGAATTCCTGCTGCACGCGGGTAAACAGCGACGGGGCGGGATAGTTGGATGCGATACGCAGTTTCAGGTCCGGAAATGATGCCTGGGCACGCACGATCGCAGGCGCGCCGGCGACGGTTGCACCGGCTGCTGCGGCGGTGAGGAATTCGCGCTTTTTCATGGTGAAACTCCTTCGGTGAAAAATCGGTTCACTGCGGCAGCACGGGCTGTCGCAGATGATGGTCGGTGACGCGTTGCCACGCGTGACCCAGTTGCAGGACCGCGGCTTCGTTGAAGCGGGCAGCGCTCAGTTCGAATGAAAGAGGCAGGCCGGCTGCATTGAACCCGCAGGGCACGGCAAGTGATGGCACGCCAGCTGAAGCGAAGACCGAGGTGAAGCGCGGAATTGCACGGATGGCGTTGGCGTAGGCGAGCCCGGCGCGGGCCGGTGCCGGCCCCGGCGTGGTGGGCGACAGGATGGCGTCGATTCCCTGGTCTGAGAGGATACGATGCAGTCGATGGCGCCAGGCTTCGATCCAGCGTAGTGCCTGCGCATACTGAGCGCCGGTCACGCGTTCGCCGATGTCGTAGCGCACCATCAGGTCTTGTCCGTAGTCTGCCGGCCGACGCGCGAGTTGTTCGCGGTGAAGCGCAAACGCGTCGGCGAGCACGATCCGGAATGCGAGCATTTCCTGTGCGAGCTCGACATCGCCCAACTCCACCTCGACAATCTCGACGCCGAGGTCACGGTAGGTGCTGAGGGCGGTTTCCAGGGCGCTGCGCAGATCATGGTCGATATCGTCGAAGAACCAGCGACGCATGACCCCGATACGCCTGCCGCAAACGGGGTCATCAAGTGTCGCAAGCGGGTCAACCACCGGCGTGTCGATCGAAAACGGATCGCTCGGATCATGACCGGCGATGACCGCAAACACGCGGGCGACATCCTCAACTCGCCTGGCAAGCGGGCCGAATGCGTCAAAGGGCGCGCTCACGGCGATGCTGCCCGTGCGCGAAATGCGGCCAATGCTGGGCCGCAAGCCTGCAAGCCCGCAGTAGGAGGCGGGCAGACGGATTGAGCCAGCGGTGTCGCTGCCAATTGATACGCGCGCCATCCCGCACGGTACCGACGCGCCTGAGCCGCCGCTCGAGCCGCCGGGTATATGCGCCGGGTTCCATGGATTGGCAACGGGGCCAAAGTGCAGGCTCTGGCTGGTGGGGCCGAATACCCACTCGTGCAGATTGGCCTTGCCGATCAGGACTGCGCCGGCTGCAATCAGTCGTTCGGTAATAAAGGCATTTTTTGCCGGTATATGGTCGCGAAGGATGATGGATGCAGCGGTCGTGGGAACGCCCGCCCAGTCGAGACAGTCTTTTATATTGATGACCCAACCGTGCAGCGGACCCGCCGACCCGCCGGCAGCGGCGATGCGATCGAGTTCAGACGCGCGTTCGCGCGCTGGTTCGGCGCGCACCGCGATCATGGCGTTGACCACCGGATTCCAACGCTCGATGGCGGTCAGTGCCTCGTTGACCGCCTGGCTCGCAGGCCCCACAGAGGGGGTGCTCATTGCGCGGCCGGTGTCTCGTCATCCCAGACTTTTTCGGGCATGGGGAGCCCGGTGAAGGTTTCGGGGGGCAGTGGGCGATCGACCGTGACACCCAGGCCTTCCAGCACCCACATCAGCTGGCGCGTGTGCTGGCCGCTGTGCCAGACCGTGCGCTCGAGGAACTGATGATGGGACTGCTCACCGTAATACACATCGGCTTTGGCCGACCAGTCGAGGTTAAGGGCTGGGCCTGAGAACCAATTGCGCACCTGCGTCTGCACCTGCGCCGCATAGCGGAGGATGTGATCGCGGCTGTTGGCCTCAGGCGAGGGAAACCGGTTGTAGGAGTCAAAGGTGAGGGGAATGCCGGCTTTTTCTTCCAGGAAGGCGTCGGCGTTGTTGAAGATATGAAAGGTAAGATCGGTGTAGCTACGCGGCCGGTTGGGCAGGAGGTCATGCAGGTTGCGATCGGGCAACTGGCGGAAAAAACGCTCGGCGCCGTCGAGAATAGTCACCAGCCTGCGCTGCAATTCGTCAACAGGCAGCAGCGTGATCTTGAGGCCGGTCACGCCCACGAGCTTCGCCACATCGGCCAGCACCTGCCCGTTGGCCCATCGATCACCCTTTGTCACGATGGGAACCTGCCGCAGGCCGAAATGCTTGAGCTCTTCGAATGCAGCGTCGTCCGCTAGCACGTTGCGGGACAGGAACGGCACCCCATTCTTGGCAAGAAATTCCTTGGTACGCAGGCAGCTAGTGCAGCCTGGCTGCCAGTAGACGCGGATCGCGTCATCGCGGATCGGGGTGGCGGTGGTCATCGGCGGTGTCTCCGTGAGCAGAGTGCAAACCGCCGATGATCGGGGAAAGTGGGCGACAGGGCAACCCTGGTCGCCTGAACTAGAAACGCCAACGACTACGGACGGGCGATCGCGATGCTCGAAACCGTGTTGGACGCCGCGTCATAGGCGTAACCGGTTCCTGAGATGGTGCCCACCGTGTAGGTGACGGAGGCGGTCTTGCTAGACAGGGATCCACTCGACACGGTGCAGGTTCCCGTCGCGTCGGTGGTGCATCCCACGCCTGCTCGGGGATCGAGCGGTCGTTATCGGGTTCGATTTGCGAAAAAAGTTTGAATGGCGTGAATGGCCCGATCGATGTCGGCGTCGTTCACGTCCAGATGCGTGACCCAGCGTTGCATGAAGGCCGCTCCGTCGCCGGTTGCGCGGCCGGTGACCTGGATGCCGTGCGCGCTGAGATGAGCCGCGAGGCTGGCTGCGACCGATTGGTCGACCCGCGCGAAAAAGATGTTGGTCTGTGGCGGCTCGGTGACCCGGAGCGCGCCAGGGTGGGAGGCTGCTGCCTGGGTGATCCCCGCCGCCAGACGCCTGGCGCGGTCGTGATCGAGCGCCATCCGGTCGATGTGGTGCTCCAGCGCGTGCTGGGCAGCCGCTGCAAGCAGACCCGCCTGGCGCATGCCGCCCCCCAACATCTTGCGCCAGCGTCGCGCCCGTGCAATGAAAGGCGCTGACCCCAGGAGGAGCGACCCGATGGGCGCTCCCAACCCCTTTGAGAGGCACATCGAGACCGAATCGAAATGACTGCAGATTTCGCGGGCCACGGCGCGCGGGTCGGCGCTGGTGCCGCCCAGGACATCGCCCGTGCGCTCACCCGCTGCGCGGCGCCGGCCCAGCTCCACGGCTGCGTTGAAGAGCCGCGCGCCATCAAGATGGGTGGCGAGTCCGCGCGCGCTGGCGAGCGCACGCACCGACTTCAGATAATCCATCGGCAGAACCTTCCCGCCTGTGGTGTTCTCCATGCAGATCAGTCGCGTTCGTGCGAAGTGCGGATCATCGGGTTTGATGGCCGCTTCGATCGCTTCCAGGGGCAGGGAGCCGTCGGGGGCGTTCTCGACCGGCTGTGGTTGGATCGAACCCAGCACGGCCATGCCACCCGCTTCCCAGCGGTAGGTATGCCACTGCTGGCCGACAATCGCCTCTTCGCCGCGTTCGCAGTGCGCGAGCAGACCCATCAGGTTGGTCTGCGTACCGGACGGTGCAAACACGGCCGCCTCGAACCCCAGCAATGCTGCGGCGTGGGTTTCCAGCCTGTTGACTGAGGGATCATCGCCGAACACATCGTCGCCCAGGTCGGCGGTGGCAATGGCCTCGCGCATGGCGGCGCTGGGTCGGGTCACGGTGTCGCTTCGGAAGTCGGGCATGATGTCGCCTTGGTGGATCAGAGTCGACGGATTATAGGAACCCCGGTTGCCTCCCCGCCACGCTCTTAGCCCCTCTTTTCCGTGCCTCCCGCCAATCCGCTTCTGACCGGTCCGATTCTCCCAACGCTGCTCCGGATGGCGTTGCCCAGCGTGGCAACGCTCGCGCTCGGGGTGCTGGTGAGCATTGCCGAAACCGGCTACATCGGCCAACTTGGCACCGTGCCGCTTGCTGCGATGGCGCTGGTGTTTCCCTTCGGCATGCTGGTTCAGATGCTGTCCTCCGGGGCCATGGGGGGCGG
>JAGWXN010000117.1 GCA_018969885.1 Betaproteobacteria bacterium
CGTTCGTAGAACGCGTGCGTACGATCGAACGCCTCTCGGTTGAACCACCGCGATCGCTGCCAGCCGAACACCTTGGGGCCGACCGCTCGCCCGATGGTGTAGTTGAGCGCATCGCCAGCGATCGCCGCGGTCACCAATAGCGCCATCAGGATGCCGATATCCATCCCGCCCACCGCCGCGATAGCGCCGCACACGAAGAGCAGCGAATCCCCGGGCAGAAATGGCATCACGACCAATCCGGTTTCAACAAAGATGATGAGAAAGAGCGCCGCGTAAATCCACGGGCCCCACTGCTGCACCATCGCGGCGAGATGCTTGTCGAGGTGCAGGAAAATGTCGATGAGCTGGGCGAAGTCCATCGACCGATGATACAGGTCAGCGCCCCGCCGACTGCGCGGCTGACCCGATAGAATCCAGGGGTGGACACCCCGCCAAGCCCCCGACCGATCGCGCTTTTGCCCGATACGCTCATCAGCCAGATCGCCGCCGGCGAAGTGGTCGAGCGGCCGGCTTCGGTGGTGAAAGAGCTGGTCGAAAACGCGCTCGACGCCGGCGCGACCCGTATCGAGCTTCGAATCGAAGAGGGCGGCATCGACCGGATCGTCGTCACCGACAACGGCTGTGGCATCGCACCCGGGCAACTCGCCCTCGCGCTCACCCGGCACGCCACCAGCAAGATTGCTTCGCTCGCCGAGCTCGAGCGGGTGGTCTCGCTTGGCTTTCGGGGCGAAGCATTGGCCTCGATTGCCTCGGTCGCGCGCACGCGAATCACCAGCCGCACCGCCGACGCCTCACAGGCAAGCATGATCGACTCGAGCACCGGCGAGGTGGAGCCTGCGCGAGGTCTGCCCGGCACCAGCATCGAGGTGATCGACCTCTATTCCGAAACGCCAGCGCGGCGCAAGTTTCTGAAAAATGCAGCGACCGAGGCTGCGCACTGCATCGACACGATACGGCGCATCGCACTGGCCCACCCCGGGGTGACGTTTTCGGCGGTGAGCGCCCACCGACGGCTGCTTGACTTCGCCGCCGGCGACTGGACCGCGCGCGCGCTCGACGGGCTGGGCGAGGACTATCAGCAGGCGCACCGCCTCCTCGATGTCTCAGCGGGACCGGTACGGCTCTTCGGCATGCTGGGGCTTCCCACTGCGAGCCGGGCGCGCGCCGACCGCCAGTTTCTTTACGTCAACGGTCGGTTTGTACGCGACCGAACCCTGGGCTTTGCGCTCCGCCAGGCCTACGCCGACATGCTGCACGGCGACCGGCATCCGGCCTACGTGCTGTTCCTGTCGGTCGAACCCTCGCAGGTCGATGTCAACGTTCACCCGGCCAAGACCGAGGTCAGGTTTCGGGAGAGCGCGGCCCTCCGGTCATTTGTCTATCACGCAGTGGAACAGGCGCTCCGAGGCGGCCTCGCGCAAGCCGGCGCTGCGCCGGGAAGAGCCGATGCGGCACGCCCGGCAACCGAGCCCGCCGCCGAAGCGGCCTTCTACCCTCGCCCGCTTGATCTGGGCTGGCACGGCGACGATCCCCGCACGCTCAGGGCCGCCGCCCCAGCGGGCGGTGGCTGGGGTATCCGACCCCAGGCGACACCGCGAGCAAGCGGCAGCACCGAACAGATTCTGGGATTTTTCGCGCCGCCTTCGGGCTCGCCCCAGACGCAGTCTGGCTCGCCATCTCCCATCCCCCGATCAGCCCCCGCAAGCACCCCGGAGTCGTCTGGTGTTGGGGCAGAGGAATCCACGAGCCTGTCGGCCTCGGCCTCGGTCTATGCGGCTCACTCGGATGCAGCCACCGTTCCCCGCCTGGGCTTCGCACTCGCGCAGCTCAAAGGGCTCTACATCCTCGCGCAAAACACGCACGGTCTGGTCATCGTCGACATGCATGCGGCCCATGAGCGGATCGTCTACGAGCGCCTCAAGCGCGAGCTCGACGAGCGGGGTATCGCACATCAGCCGCTCCTGATTCCGGCCACCTTCCGCGCCGACCCACTTGAGGTGGCGCTGGTCGAAAGCGAACCGGCGGCGTTTGAATCGCTGGGTCTCGATCTGAGCGTGCTCTCGCCCACCTCGATCGCCGTGCGCGGGGTGCCAGCGCTGCTCGCCCAGGGCGATGTCGCCGCGCTGGCACGCGAGGTCATTGCCGAGCTGCAGGAGCACGGCGCAAGCCGCGCACTCACCGAGCGGCGCGATGCGCTGCTCGCAGGCATGGCCTGCCGCGCATCGGTGCGCGCCAACCGGGTGCTGAGCGTGGCCGAAATGAATGCGCTTCTGCGCGAAATGGAGCTCACGCCGGGTGCTGATCAGTGTAACCACGGGCGACCTACCTGGGTGCAGATCGGCATCGGCGAGCTCGACAGCTGGTTCCAGCGTGGTCGCTAAGCGGCCAACGTCCGTAACCATCGATCCTCAGCCGCCCATTCCTCCGTGAACGCCCCCAGCGCCCGCAGGGCCCACACCCCGGCTGCACCGGAATCCAGCGACCCGTCGGCATCGGTCATTCTGTTCGTGATCGGCTTCATGGCGATGCAGCCCATCGCCACCGATGTCTACCTTGCCTCACTCCCCGCCATCGGCGAGGCCTTCGCCGTGGGCGCCTCAGGCGCTCAGCTCACGCTCTCCATGTTCTTTGCGGGCTTTGCGCTCTCGCAGCTGATCGTGGGGCCCCTTGCCGACCGGTTTGGCCGCCGACCGATTGCGATCGCCGGTTGCACGCTCTACGTGGGCGCATCGCTCGCGGGCGCATTCGCGCCCTCGCTTGCGGTGTTACTTGCCGCGCGACTGGTGCAGGCCATCGGCACCTGCTGTGTGGTGATCTGTGCGCGCGCCATCGTGCGCGACTGTCACGGCCCCGAGCAGGCGGCACAGGTCATGTCGCGCGCACTGGCCTGGATGGCGCTTGCGCCGATCACGGGCCCCTTATTGGGCGGATTGCTGGAGGAAACATTCGGCTGGCGCGCCAACCTCATCGCGATCGCGGCAGCGGGCGCCGTCATGCTGTGGTTTGCGCTGCGAAACCTTGCCGAAACCAACCGCCATCGCAACCCGCAGGCCACCGCACCCCGCGAGCTCGCCAGCACGTATGCGCTCATCATCCGGTCGCGCACATTTCTCACCTACACCTTCTTTGCCACCGGTACTTTTTGCGCGCTTTACAGTTTCATTTCCGGCTCACCGTTTGTAGCAATCCGCGTCCTCGGCATTGCGCCTCGCGAATTCGGACTCCTGTTTGGCGGCGTGGTGATCGGCTTCATCGTGGGTGCTGCACTGGGCCGACGCGGCCTGCCACGCTGGGGCATCGCGGGCACCATTCGGCGCGGGGCCATTCTGCAGGCCTCTGGCGGCGTGACGCTTCTGACTCTTGCGCTCCTTGATGTCCAGACGGTCTGGTCGCTGATGGGGCCGATGTTCATCATCCTGCTCGGTCACGGGCTCGTTCAGCCCAGTTCGCAAATGGGCGCGATCGGTCCGTTTCCCCGCCAGGCGGGGGCCGCTGCTGCCCTCGCTGGTTTTCTGATGTACACGGTTGCGGTCCCGCTGGGGCTCGCGCTGGGCGCAGGTTTCAACGACACCATGCTGCCGCTTGCCGTTGCCGTGGCGACGAGCACCTGCGCCACCCTGGCGGGCGCTCTGCTGTTGCCAGCCATGCAGCGCGAGACTCCCTCATCATGAAGCCGGTGATGTTGCTGGGGCCCACCGCTTCGGGAAAGAGCGCGGTGGCGATGGCGCTTGCCGAACGGTTCCCGGTTGAAATCGTGAGCGTTGATTCAGCGCAGGTCTACCGTCTGCTTGATATCGGTACCGCCAAGCCGAGTCGAGCCGAACGCGCACGGGTGCCGCACCATCTGATCGATATCATCGATCCTGAAGACAGTTACTCGGCCGCCCGCTTCGCAGCCGACGCGCACCGACTGGTCACCGAGATCAGCGCACGCGGGCGACTGCCGCTTCTCGTGGGCGGGACAATGCTCTACGCCAAAGCCCTGTGCGAAGGGCTCCACGCGCTCCCGCCCGCCAGCGCGGAGCTCCGCGCCGAGCTCGATCGCGAGGCCGAGCAGATCGGCTGGCCCGCGCTCCATACCCGGCTTGCCGGCGTTGATCCGGCTACCGCCGCGCGGCTCGCGCCAGGCGATTCACAGCGAATCCAAAGAGCGCTCGAGGTCTACCTGCTCACCGGACAGCCGCTGTCACACTGGATCGCTCAGCAACGCTCGGACGCGGCGCCGCCCCTGGAGGCACTGCGCATTGCGCTTGAACCCTCCGACCGCTCGGTACTGCACGCGCGGATCGAAACCCGATTCCGGGCCATGCTCGCGGCTGGCCTGATCGACGAGGTGAAACAACTGCGCGAACGCCCCACCCTTCATCCGGAGCTGCCCGCCCTGCGTAGCGTCGGTTATCGCCAGGTCTGGGCCTGGCTCGACCAGCCCGGCCCCATGGAGACGCTCGCCAACGCCGGGATTGCCGCCACGCGTCAGCTCGCCAAGCGACAACTCACCTGGCTGCGCTCAGACCCCGGCCGCGTGGTGATCGACTGCCTGGCCCCCGACTGCGCCGATCAGGTTGCGCGACATCTGATATCGATTTCCTGAACGATACAGGCCGCTTTCGCGCGGTATGCTCTCGGCCCTCAGCGCCCGCAGGAGACAGAATGAGCCAACGCCCCGCCCCCGCCACCGCCCTCGCCATGATCGGTCTTGGCCGCATGGGGGCTAACATGAGTCGCCGCCTGGCGCGCGCCGGGCTCACCGTTCACGGCTTTGACGGCGACCCGAACGCTCGGGCGCAACTGGCAGATGAATCGGGCGTGCATACCTATGCAAGTCTGGACGAGGCCATTGCCCGCCTCGCGGCGCCGCGCGTGGCCTGGGTCATGCTGCCCGCGGGTGAAATCACCGACACCACTATCAGTCACCTTGCCGTCACGCTCGCCCCCGGCGATCTGGTGGTGGACGGTGGCAATGCCAACTACCTCGATTCACAGCGCCGCGGTGCGATGCTCGCCGCTCGCGGCATCGGCTTTGTCGATTGTGGCGTCTCGGGAGGCGTGCACGGACTCGCGAAAGGTTACTGCCTGATGCTGGGCGGCGATGCGCAGGCCATCGGCCTCCTTGATACCGTGACCCGGGCCCTTGCGCCGCCCTCCGGGCGCGGCTGGGCCCACTGTGGTGGAATCGGCGCTGGGCACTTTTCGAAAATGGTTCACAACGGCATCGAATACGGAATGATGCAGGCGCTTGCCGAAGGCTTTGCACTCCTCACCCGGCGAGACGACCTGGTGAGCGAACCGGCTGACGTCGCGCAAGCGTGGCGCGAAGGTAGCGTCATCCGCTCATGGCTGCTCGATCTCGCCGCTGATGCGCTGACCGACCCGCAGTCGCTTGCCGATGCGGCGCCCTTCGTTGCCGACTCAGGCGAGGGACGATGGACCGTCGATGAAGCCATCCGGCAAGGTACGCCCATCCCTGCGATCGCCGCAGCACTTTTTGCGCGCTTTGACTCGCAAGGGCACGCCGACCCCGCCAATCGTCTGCTTGCCATGATGCGGCGCGGCTTTGGCGGCCATGCCGTACGTCAGGCCGGATCGTGAACACTGAAGCCCCCAAGGGCCCCACGCCGGGACCGAGCCCGGATCGTGGGCCCCGGATGATCCTGGTGATGGGCGTCTCAGGCTGCGGCAAGACCCATGTTGGCAGCGAATTGGCCAAAGCACTGGACTATCGCTTCGTCGATGCCGATGACTACCATCCGCGCGCCAACGTCGAAAAAATGCGCGCTGGCCAACCGCTTGATGATCATGATCGAGCGCCTTGGCTCGCACGACTGAACGCGCTGCTGCGCCACAGCGCCGCGCGCGATCAGCCCGTGGTGCTTGCGTGTTCTGCGCTTCGCGAGCGCTACCGGCAGCATCTGGCGCACCGACTGCCCACGCTCACCGTCGTTCACCTGCGCGGATCGCCCGAGACCATCGCTGAACGGCTGGCCGCGCGCAATCACCGCTACATGCCGGCCTCGCTCCTGCAATCGCAATTTGAAGCGCTCGAGCCTCCAACCGGCTCGGTGATCGAAGTCGACATCACGCCGGACGTAAGCAGCATCGTGCAGACCCTGCTCGCAGCCCTACGGGTGCCCTGACCCCAGGCTAGTCAAACCACCAGAAATAGAGCAGATCGAGCGCGTTTTCACTGCCGCTTTGCGCGCGAAGCGACAGGCGCTTGCTGATGTCGTATTGCAACCGCACCAGGTTCCACAGACCCGACAGGCCCCGCTCGTAACTGAGCGTGAGTCGCGAGCTGAGGCGCTTGCTCACGGTCACCACCTCCTGCCGCATGGCTCCCGCTGCGGCCGACGACGAACCTGCTGCGCCGGCCATCGGCGGTCCCAGCCGGGCCGTTCCCAGGCGATCAGCCGGATTCGACCCCGTGGCACCGAGCGAGACTGCATCGATGCCCAGCCGCTGCGTGAGGCTTGCCATCAGCCCCTCGTCGCTGCGACCAAGGAGCGCAAGCGCCGCTTCACTGAGCGCACGCGCCTGCCCGGCGTTCGACACATCATCGAGGCCGGTTCCTAACACCAGCCAGGAGAGCTTTTGCGCATCGGGCAGGTCAGGCTCGGAAACCAGTCGAAGGCGCGGGGCGAGGGCCGAACCCGTCACCGACACGCCCGCCTCCACCTGCTGGTCGCGCCGCATCGCCAGAATATCGAGCACCGGATTGTCGAGCTCACCCGCGAAGCGAATCACCCCGCGACTGATTTCCAGCCGCCTGCCGTAGGCGCTGAAGGTTCCATCTCGTACGTCAACCTGCCCCCTCACCCGCGGGGCGGCGGGTAAAACGCCGGTGAGCGTGAGTTCGCCGCCCAGCCGCGCATCCACCCCGCCGCCGCGCACGCGCAGCGCCTGGCCAAGCGCAATCGTCAGTTCGGCGCCCACGCGCGGGGTCCAGCCACCGGCCGCCTCAGCCGCCGGCGCAGAATCCTTGCGCGCCGCCGCCTCGCCCACGATCCGGATATCGGCAGGAAGGTCGGGTACCCCGCCGCTTCGCAGCTCGATCAGGCCCTCGTCGGCGCGAAGCTGTCCGCGCCACTGCAACTCGCCACCGGCTGCAATCAGATCGGTGAGGCCAGACAGAAGTAAGCGCTGGCCGGGACCCAGCGGCACCGGCAATCGCCTGGCCTCGAGTTGCAGCCGGCCTTCCACCGGGAGATCCGATTTGGCGGCGCGCGATGCGCCCGGCTGTCGATCGATGAGCCGCAACGCGCCGCTGATGGTCATCGACCCATCGCCTCCCGCAAACCGGATCGTATCGATCGTGAGTTCCCGGCCATCAAAGCGTGCGTCGATCCGCCCCTCGCGAAGCCGCCAGCCCAGCGATCGGTTGAAGAGCGTGAGGTGCTCCCCCCGGAGCGCGCCCACCAGTTCCGGAGACCGAAGGGTGCCGCGTACGCGGCCACTGAAGAGCAGTTCGCCATCGAGCGTCCAGTCCGGCGCGGTGTATCGCCTGGAGAAGCGAAGCGAGGGGATCGCAACCTGGGCCTCGCCGTCAAGGCGTCCGCCAGCCAGCCGGATATCGATGCGGTTATTGCCAATCACCGGGTCGTCTGGCGAGGGCGCCCGCACTGCAGCCGAGAGCTCGCCATCCAGCGTGTCCCAGGAGGGCCCCGCGAGCACCCAGCGCGCATTCACCCGAAGCGACCGCAGCCGCTCCGCGGCCTCGCCTCGCGCATCGGCCACCGCCGACGACGGCGCCGAGGTGGGGCGTGCTGTCGTGCCCCCTTCCAGCCAATCCACCAGCGGCCGGAGCGAAAGCCCGCGTGCCTCGCCACGCGTCGTGAGACCAGCAGCCGACCAGCTCGCCTCGTCAATCGACAAGACACCGCCGTCAGCGCCAAGGGAAAACCGCTCGATGCGGGCCACGCCACCGCCCACCCCCACCTCGGCAGCTTCGAGCAGGCGGGCCGACACCCATCCGTCAACCGACAGCGTGTCGAGTCGTGCGGACCAACCCGGCGCAGCCCCCCGCGCAAGCCGCCCCTCCCCGCTCAGTGAAACCGCCTGATTGGCGACGCGTGCAGCCATCTGAAACGCATGCGAATCCGGGCTCCCGGTGATTGCCGCGCGCAAGGTCTGGACGCGCTCGCCCGCGATCTGAACCTCGCGCGCTGCGAGACGCGCAACCCAGGATGCGGGCGCGGCCTCGGCGGCCCGCGCGGAGTCCTCGGCGGCGGGCTGATCAGCACGCCGGCAGCTTCCTGCCCCCAGCGCGCCTGCGAGGGCGCGCAGATCGTCGGCCTCGACGATGAACTCGGTATCGGCGAGCGTAACGGCCCCGGCGACGGCGAGCCGGGGCGAAGTCGCTTTGAGCGCGAGTCGCACGCGCTCGAGCGGGCCGGACAACTCCGCGTCGAGACGCAGGCTTCCCGACAGACGCTGATCGAACAACCCGGGTCGATCAAGCCGAGCATTGAGGCTCAGACGATCATCGGGCGCGCCGACCGAACCGCGCAGCGTGAGACCGTTCCCTCCCCAGTCGAGCCGAGCATCGACACCCAGCCGGCGCGTGTCATGGCGATAGGAGGCGGTCGCCGAGGTGGCAAGCCGCTGACCTGCGATTCGGCTCTCGCGAAGCGCAAGACGCGCATCAACCCGAGGCGCGCCGCCGACGGCCCCGCGCAGCTGCAATTCGCCATTGAGCTCGCCCGTAGCCTGAGCCGGCGCATCGAGCCCCAGGTGCTCGAGCACCCGTTTGGGGTCGACCCCTGCGAGAAAGCCATCGATTGAAAAAGCCTGCGACCCGGTGAGCTGCACGCTGCCGGCGAGCCGCGTACGGGCATAGGGCAGGATCACTTCCAGCTTTTCAACCCGAGCCTGCTCGCCCTCCAGTCTCACGTCGGCACTGACCGCGAGCTTACGGTCCCCGAGCACATCGGGAAGCACGACCTGCAGCCGGTCGCGCGCCAGGCGGACACTCGCATCGACCCGCGACGCAGGCCAGCCTGCACGCAGTTCAGCGAGATCAAGCCGCTCAACCTGCAACTCGGCATCGATCGCTGGCAGTTCATGGGACAGTAACCGGAGCGGCTCCGCGCCCCCCCAGTGCATCGAACCCGTGATCTGCGCGGCCGCGCCCAGGCTGATCTCGAGACCGGTCACGCTCATCCGTTGATCACGCCAGGTGAGCTCGCCTCGCGCGCGACCGACCGGCAGGCGTTCTTCATCAAGCCGGCCGGGCGTGCTGTTTCTGAGGTCAATCTCGAGTGCCGCGTCGGCAGGTCGGAGCCGCAGCGTGCCAGCAATCAACGCACGCGGCGCATCGCGCAGAAAGCGGGTGGGATCGACCCCGTCGACGCGCACTTCAAGAGGGCGCTCGACCCGTGCCGCGATCGGGTCCAGCGACCACTGTGCCCGCGCCTGCGCCCCGGCATATCGCACCTCGGCGGCGAGTTGCAGATCGGTAAGCGAGCCACCGACCTGAAGATCGAGGGTAAGCGATTCTTCAGGCAGGCGTGCGCGCAGCGCCGGATCCAGTAACGGCGATTGCGCGGGCTCCACCCCAAGCCGGGCGTGCGCTGCGATCGCAAACGGCGCCTGGTCGTGCAACGCGATCTGCGCCGCGTTCAGCCGAACGCCCGCTGCCTGCGCCTGCAGCGCCTCGACCCGGTACTGCCCGGCGTTGTACGCGACCGATGCCGAGATCGGCCCCGCCTCGATGACCGGCCCAGGCCCTTCGCGCCAGGTGAGCGCGGTCATTTGAAGCGACCGGATCTCGATGGGTCGAGGCAAACCGAGCGAGGCGGGTAACGAAGCCTGCGACGACGA
>JAGWXN010000592.1 GCA_018969885.1 Betaproteobacteria bacterium
GCGAGCGCCATGGCAAGCATGGGGGTGATGCCAATGCCGCCCGCAATCAGCAGGAAGCTGCGCGCGCGGTCATCGAGCGGAAACTGGTTGACTGGCGCGCCGATCTCGACGGTGTCCCCCGGCTTGAGCACCTCGACCATGCTCGAAGAGCCGCCGCGGCCGCTCGCCTCACGCTTGACGGCAATCAGGTATCGGCTGGTATCCGATTGGGCGCCGCACAGTGAATACTGGCGCATCATGCCAGCCGGGGTTCGAACAGGAATGTGTGCGCCGGCGGTAAACGCAGGCAATGTCGTTGCGTCCAGTGCCTGCAGTTCAAACCGAACGATGTCGCGCGCCACTGGATCGGCCGCGGTCACTTGCACGGGAAATAGAGACGGGTTCTCGGTCGGGGTAGGTATCATCACGGCCAACGCTGTTAATTCCCAATTATCTTAGACGGCTAAACATCGCGCAAACGTTGGCGTGATTCCCGGGAGATCCTCATGCAACTGATCCGTGCCGTGTCTGCGGCCCTGGCTCTGGCCCTCGCGCCGCTCGTGGCCGCCGCGCAGTCGGCAGCCCCTGCGGGCTATCCCTCCAAACCCATCCGTCTGATCGTTCCCTATGCGGCGGGCGGCTTGCCCGATTCGGTGGCGCGCACCGTGGCACAACGGCTCACTGAGCGGATGGGCCAGTCGGTGGTCATCGATAATCGCCCGGGGGGCAATGGCGTGATTGCCTTTCAGGTGCTCCAGCAGAGCAGCCCGGGGGATGGTCATGCCTTCATCGTGTCGGATGGCTCGATGCTTTCGATCACGCCGCTGGTGAATCGTCAGGTGCCGTATCAGGTTGGGAAAGACATTCTTCCGGTGTCGCTGATTGCCCGCTCGCCCCTTTTTGTGGTGGCGCATCCGAAAACCGGTGTGACCAACTTTCAGCAGTTCATCGATCTGGTGAAGTCGAAACCCGATGAATTCACCTATGGCTCATCGGGAATCGGCAGCACCCATCACCTCACGATGGAGGCCTTGAAAGCGGCGCTTGACCTCAAGGTTCGTCACGTGCCGTTCCGCGGCTCCGGTCAGTCCACCCCTGCGCTGGTTGGCGGACAGGTGGAGTTTTCGGTGGCGGCGCTGCCCTCGATGGCCGGGTTCGTGAAGGCCGGGCAGGTCCGCATCCTGGCAAGTAACGCTGCGAGCCGTTCGCCGCAAGCGCCCGACGTGCCCGCCATCGCCGAAGTGGTACCCGGATTCGATTTCGCGGTGGTGATCGGCGCCATGGCTGCTGCCGGCACCCCGCAATGGGCGATCGACCGACTGGCGGGCGAAATCGCCCAGGTGGTGAAAATGCCCGAGGTCATTCGCACGTTCGATGGTGCCGTGATCGAGGCGGTGGGCGCGGGCCCGGCCGACTACGCCAAGGTGATCGCACGAGAAAACGAACTGATGGCGCGCGCGGCCAAGGCGGCCGATCTCAAGCCCGAGTGATGGTGATGACCGCTCACACGCCTTCAGGCAGCGGCGCTTGATTGCCGCCATTTTTGATGCGGCCTTCCCGTGGCCGCTTTTTCTC
>JAGWXN010000593.1 GCA_018969885.1 Betaproteobacteria bacterium
CCAAGGGCAGGGCAAACGACGGATCTGGACCGCCCGGCGCTTGTCAGCGCGGCGCAGGATCGTCATCATCCAGGGCTTCCCGTTTTGTGTAACCGTCAGGTGTCGCATGCGCGAAACCGAACGGCGATCGCTTTTGCCCTGCTTGACGCCTTATGCCACCCTCCAGTCCTGATTTTGCAGCCCTCGCCGCGGAGCAGCGGGTGCACCGTTCGGTGTACACCGACCCAGCGGTATTTGCTGCCGAACAGGAGCGAATCTTTCGTCGCGCCTGGCTTTACGTCGGTCACGAGAGTCAGGTACGCGAGGCGGGTGACTGGCTGCTCACCCGGCTGGGACCGGATGAAATGATCCTGTTCCGGGGCGAAGGTGGCGCGCTCTCGCTTCTCCACAACCGCTGTCCGCATCGGGGCGCCCGACTGGTGAGTGGCGAACGCGGTCACAGCCGGCATCTCATTTGTCCCTATCACGCCTGGAGTTTTGACGCGGCGGGCACGCTCACTGGGCTGCCGCTGCCCGAAGGCTATCCGGAGGCGTACCTGCAGGACGCAAGTGCCCGCAATGTTGCGCGCGCGCCGAGAGTCCAGTCCTACCGCGGCTTTGTGTTCGCGAGTCATGCGGCGCACGGGCCGTCGCTGACCGAATTTCTTCAGGGCATTGCGTTTGCCATCGATAACCTGGTGGACAGGGCGCCTGAAGGACGAGTGACTCAGGTGGGCGGCGCGCTCCGCATGGTTTACCGCGGCAACTGGAAACTTTTCATGGAGAACGCGGTCGACCTGGTTCACCCCGGGTTTGTCCATGCCAGTGCGGTGGCCGCGGCGCGTTCAGATCGGGAGGCGGCGTCGCTACCCGGTGTGACGGGGCAGGTGGTCCAGATGCAGCTCGCCAACGGTCTGCGCCCGGCAGAGTGGGACGAGTTGTCGATACATGGATTTGCCGGCGGCCATGTGAGCATGGACAGTTTCTATCGGCAGGGGGTGATTGCCGCGCAGCGCGATGACCCGGTATTCAAGCGCTACTTCGATGCCTTGGCGGGGGCGCACGGCGAGGTGAGAGCGCGGGAGATTCTGGCGATTGACCGATTCAATAATCTGGTGTGGCCGAATGTATCGATCAATTCACGTTTCCAGGCGATGCGAGTGGTTCAACCGCTCGCTCCCGACCTCACCCAGGTGACCAGCTGGTGCTTTGCGCTCGATGGTGCGCCGGAAGAAATGACCCGCCTGACCCTGCGCTTTCTCACCGCTGCGGCCTCGCCTGCGTCGCTGGTTGCCGCCGATGACCTCGAGGTGTTTGAGCGCTGCCAGCGCGGGTTCGCGGGAGGCGGCCCCGAATGGCTGGACATCTCGCGAGGTGCACGACGTGATCGCGAGTCGGATTCCGAGTGGCTCGCCCCTGGCACCAGCGAAATACCGATCCGGCTGCAGTTTGGCGCGTGGCGGCGTTGGATGACACTCGAGAACACGGGGACTTCATGAGCCATAGCCCAGCGATGCTGAACCAGGCTGTTCGGCTGGTCGAGCACGAGGCACGCCTGCTCGATGAGCGTC
>JAGWXN010000118.1 GCA_018969885.1 Betaproteobacteria bacterium
TTGCGAAAATGCTCCGGGCCCTCGGTGCCTTGGGCCGGCGGATAAGCAAAGCCGTTAAAGCTGACCGTGCAGGCGGCGAGGAACTCAGCCTGTTCGGTGAGCTTGTCCTCGGCGCTCTGGTCCATCTTCCCGCGCTTCTTGATCTTGTCCATCAGCTGGTTTTGCTGGCGGGCCTGTGCGCGCTGATAGACCTTGGTGCCAGGGCCATAGACCGTGATCGACAGGGGCTTGCCCTTGTCGTCAAAGAGCGGGGCATCGTCGCCGCCGAGGAGTTCCACGGTCGAGGTCTCGGCGGCGGACAGAGTGGTGATGTCGAACATGGGGTGTCCTTTGATTGTGAGGGGTGCGGTGAAAACAACGCCCAATCACCGCAAAATCTGCGGCGATTAGCGATCATCAGGGCGCCAGGACCTCGACGACACCGACGCCGGCCGAGTTGGTCGTCAGCTCCAGCGTGACGCTGGCAGCGGTGATCTGGTCGACAGAGCCGATATTGACCTTGAAGCTCATCACCTGAGCCCGGAAGTAATATTTGTCGCCCTGCTGGGTGGTGACCAGGAAGCTGTAATCGGCGTCGGCCTGGGAGGCGGCCTTGAGCAGGATCTGTCCGGCATCGTCGGTGTCGAGGCCAAGCCCGATGGTCATCGTGCCCTGGTTGAAGCTACCCTTTTTCTTCTGGATGCCGCGGCTGCCCACCGGGCTGAAGGTGACGAGCGCATATTCGCGGCCAAACTCGCCAAGATCGGTGACTTCGCCGACCAGGGTCATAACCAGGGCATTGTAACCGGTAGGGTCGAAGGTGGCAGGGGCGGCGGCCAACACTTTCAGCGTTGTGCCTGCAGACGTATAAACGGTCATGGCAGTGGTTCCTTGTGATGGTGAGGCTCAGCAGGCCTCGTTGAACGAGACCCTGAAGTCCTGGGTCTGCATGTGGATGCCGGCTTGCTCATCGAGAAAGTCAGGGCCGGCGGAATCGGTGTGGACGGTCACTTGCGCGATGCCGGTAATGGTGGGCGACCGGTCCGCCGCGGCTTGGCGCACGGCCTTGAGAATGGCCTTGGCAGTGGGATAGGTGGCCGCCAGCACCGTGACCTGAACCCGCTCGGTAACGCGGCGGACTGCGCCGGCTTTGATGATATTGCGGTCGGTACTGCTCACCGACATCAGAGATAGCGCCGGCAGCGCGGAGCCTTGTTGGACAACACCTGCAACGACCTGAGCGACCGGGACCAAGCTGGTGAGCGGAGCATGGGCCACAAGAAGCGCGCGGACTGCGACCACCCCGTTCATTCGTCGTCGACCTCGAGAGACGGGGCCTTGAGGTTTCCGAACTGGACCCGGTGGGCAATGTAGGCGCCCATCGCATTCACCGCTTCCTCGGCCTTCTGGTCGAGCGCTGGTCGCAGGAACGGCTTGGCAGCGTGCCCTGGATGCATGACCACAGGCCCGACAAAATTGCCGCCGATCACCAGACTGCCGCGCTTCACCATCTTGTTGATGGTGCCGATGCTGACCTTGCGCGGGCCGTGCCGGGTCGCGCGCTCCGGGCGGTCCTCTTCGGCGACGCTGATCAGGTGGGGCGCGACGCCGTATTCGATGAACAGGCCGAGATAGGAGCCGGACCCGCGCAGCTTCACATAGGAGCTCAGGCGGCTGCCATTAGTGCGGGTCCCGATGCCGATCGCGCGTTTGAGCTGGCCGGTCTTGACCGGCACATTGGCCTTGGCCTGCTGCTGGATCACCTTGGCGCCAGCCCTAAGCCCGCCGCGGATCACATTGCGCTCGAGGTTCTTGGGCAATTCATCGAGAAAACGCAGCAGTTCGGGGCCGCCCTTGAGCGCAATTGTCATGGTTCCTGGCCCTCTGTTGTCAGGTCTTCGGCGACCAGTTCAATCGCGTCGCGGCGGCCCAGTTCAGCAGGCCCGGCGATGATCTGCAGGGTTCGTCCATCGATCTGCAGCCGCATCGCGCTGGTGATGTCGCTGCGCCAGCGCATCCGGACGCGGCATGGGCGATTGGTGATGATGATGCTGTCTGCCAGGCGCTCGGCCCGGGTCGGCAGCAAGTCTTGTACTTCCGCCCAGACGGTCGCCAGAGGGGTCCAGGCGACGGTGTCGGTGCCGTAGACGCTCTCCTGGACATCAAGGCGCGCCAAGATCGTCACACGGGTGCTAAGGAGGGACGCGGTCAGTTTCATGCCGCGAACGACCGGTGGTTTTCGAGCAGGGCTGCGACGCCGAAGGGGATCTCGCTCAGTGCCCGCTCAGAGACCGCGCCGCGCTGATCATACCATTGCGACACCAGCAGCAAGATTGCGTGGCGGATGCTGGGCGGGACGACCGTGTAGCCGGCGACATAGGTCAGGATGACCTTGTTCTCGCCCACGGCCGTGACGGGCCAGTTGAAGCCGGGCACAGGCACCACGCGTGCTGGGTCACTGGCCGCATCGAACGTGTAGTTGGCCGGCGCGAGCGTCTGGGAGACCCCGGCCGCATCGACATAGACCAGTGACGAGATCGCCGTGGCAGGCCCGCGTGTTAGCCGGAACGTCTCGGGAAACGCCCCAGCATAAAGCGCAAACGTGCGCGGCATGATCGCGCGCAGGATATAGTTTTCGACAAAATCGGTGGCGACCCCGATCAGGGCCGTCACATCTGAGTCCGCATCACCGAGATTGAGGCGGCAGGTCGTAAGCGCCTCAGCCAGGGTGACCGGAAAGCTAGCTGGCTGGGTGACCTGAACGATTGGCATTGGCGCCAGCCTTTCGCGTTTCGGGCGCGCTGCGCAAAACGGCGCGCTCTGTTTTTGGCTCAGTCACTGGAACGGCGAACCCAGCCTCGATCAGCCGGGCCGCCTCGTCGTTTGGAAAGTCGCGTTCATCGCCGGGGCCGAGCACGTATTCGGCGCCGGCAAGGCCGGTCAGCATTCTGATTTTCATGGGTGAGCCGGGGCAGGTTATTGGCCCGCCCCGGACCTTTCCTTACGCGTTCTTGAGGTGCTTGACGGCGGCGGCGTCGGACAATTCGCCGTCGAACCGGATCAGGCCGGCAATGCCAAGATCAGGCCAGAAGCGCTCGCGCATCACACCGATCACCGGCGCGCCGACCTTGCGCACAAAGTATTTGCTGAAATCGCCAAACAGCATGACCCGCGCGCCCGTGGCCTGCGATGCCATCGCCTGGTTGATGTAGAACGGCCGGCCATTGATCGTGCCCGGAACGCCTGCCTGGACGTTGCCATTTTGCCAGAGGTAATTGCCCTGACCGTCCTTGAGCTTGCGAACCGCCTGCAAGACGGAATCGTTCATCATGAAGGCAGCCCTGGGCGAAGTGCGATAGGCAGGATCGACTGAATGCTCGAGGTCGATGATTTCATCGAAGGTGATGGCGGCTACCGCGGCGGCAGTCTTACCCAGGGATGATGCGGTGACGATACCGTTTGGCGCGCCCGTGCCGCTTCCAGTCGTCAATTGAAGATTGGCGATGCGGCCCAGACGCTCACCCAGCAGGTCGCCGAGCAGAGCCTCCATGCCGAAGATCGAATCCGCATCGAGCTCCCACGACCAGCGAATGAACTGGGTATCAAAGGCGAAGGCATCGAGCGACTTTTGCCCGATGGTCACGTCCTTGGCGCCGGTATCGGTGAGCGCGGTGTTTTCGGTGTGGGTCACGGCGGTGACGGCGGTATCATCGACCGTCGGGATACGGATCGGGTTGCCGCTCGACGTAACCATCTCGGTCGAGACACCGGGATCGTACATCGGGCCCCAGGCCAGCATCGAGCGGACGATGGTGGCCGCCAGTTCGGTTGGAATGAAGAAGCCGCCGGCCGTGGTCACACCGGTGGACTGCGCACGAAACTCTGTGCTGCCGGTCTTGAGAACAGCGCGTTCTTCGGCCGTCAGATTTTCCAGCGATCCGCAGATCGCCTTGGCAAACACGGTGCGGTATTCGATGGCCGGGGCGATATCGACGCCGCGGGCCTCCACAGCCTCGGCGCTGGGCCGACGCTGAATGCGCAAGTCCTCGGCGCGCTTTTCAATTTCTGCCAGCTTGGTTTCGCGAACGATCAGGCCTTCAAGGCGGTCAAACTCGCCCATCGCCTTGTCATGTGCAGCTTCAAGTTCGGCCTGGCGGGCCTCGTCGGTGTTGGCGGTGATGAGGTCGAGGCGCTCGCGCGCTTGAGACACGACGATGTTCTGCGCGTCGCGCAGTTCTTTCAGGGTAGTCATGGGGGAAATCTCCAACAAAAAGCCCCGCAAAAGCGGGGCGGTTCAATTGGGCTTCGGCGCAGGCGCCTAGGCTTTACTCATCAGACCGCGCATCCGCAGGTCGATGGAAACTTTCATGCCGACACGGTTGGCGGCAGCATTGAAATTGCGCGACTTGGCGATCTGCCGGACGCCTTCAAGCGAGCGCATGGCAATCGACGTGTCGGGATAGGCGGGACGGGCAACAGCGCTGACTTCGATCAGGTCAACCGCCTGAATGGTGCGCAGCGGCAGGCTCGAGGTTTCATCCCAAGTCTCTTTGGTAACCGAAAACCCAAATGACATGCCCGAGATATCACCGCGCTCCATCAACACCGCCAGATCGCGGCCATCAGACGTATCCGGCAGGTCGATTTCGACAGCGAGGCCGTTGGCATCTTCCGTCATCCGCAGGGTTCCCGCGGAACTACGGCCCAGAACGCGGCCCATATCGTGATCATAGAGCGCCAGAACGTCGCCTTTCACGGCCTCGGCAAACGTGCCGGGCGCGATGATTTCGCGAAAATGGCCGCCAATATTGGCCTCAACGCCGAACAATGCAGCATATCCGGCGGCAGTGTGACCCTTGCCGGTCGAGCGGACCTCCACGGGACAGATCAGCGTTCTTTGTTCAAGCGCCATTCGGCCCTCCGCTGTTGGCTGGCTGGGCTGCGCCCAAGGCATCGATCGGCATGGTTGCGCCCTGCATGAACAGCTGGTCGGCAGCCTGCACCTGATGTTGCGGCCTGTTTTCGAGGCCGCGCGCTTCGTTCGGCGTCAGGATGCCCGATTGCACCGAGCGCGCGAGGCCATTCATGCGGGTGAGGAAGTCACCGCGCAGCAGTCCGTCCAGATTATGCTCGACATATTTGCCGCCGTTCATCCGGCCAAACAGCTTGAGGTTCATTTCGCCCTCGAGGGCTGCTGCCCATTGCCCGATCAGATGCTTGACCAGGTGCAGGTCCTGCTGCTCGACATTGCTGAAGGTCGCACCGGTCAGGTCCTGCAAAAACACCGGCGGGATCTGGAAGGCGCGGGCGATCTCCTGAATCTGGAAGGTGCGCGCCTCGGTCATCTGGCCTTTCGCCGGATCAAACCCGACAGGCTTCAATTCATAGCCAACGGGGATCGGGAAGATCGGCGTGGACGCGTTCTTTGCCGCGGACACCGACAGCGAGACATCTGCCATCGCCCGCTTCATGGCCTCGGCATTGGCAGGCATTGGGCCGACCAGCACCAAGGGCGGCACACCGCCACCGGCAAAGAACCCGCTGGCATAATCGTTCATGGCTATCGAAAGCTGGATGGCCTTCGATGCCAGCATGATCGGGCCATAGTGCTGCAAGCCATTGGGCCGCAGCATGAAGGGCACATCGATAATCTCGTCGGAGGCATAGTCGGTGCCGCCGAACTTGTAGACAACGTCTCGCCCGACATTGCGGATCGTGACCCGCGTCGGGTCCATCGGGTAGATCGCCTCGACCACCCCGCCGACACGCTCGATATAGGCCAGACCCCGGCCGCCGGTGAACACCTGCTGCCAGAAGTATTGGCGAAACTTGAAGCTGTCCTGCCGCTCGTTTGGGTTTTCGTGGATGACGATCTGCAGCTTGCCCGTCGCCTTGACCGGGCCTTTGCGGGTGTTGGTGAAGGCGTGCAGCGGCAAGGCGGCGAGCGTGCGCGACAAGAACCCCACCGCGGCCGTGACAGCTGGCACGGTCAACGCGCTATCTGTGGTGACACTCGCAAGGCCCGTCGAGGCAATGCCAAAGTACTGCAGGAAGTTCTCGGCGCTCACCGGCACCGCTGGGTTTTCGATCGAGCGCTGTTCGGATCGCAGGCCAAGCCTCTCCATGATGCCCATCAGAGAGCTGCCAGTGTGAAGGCCGGGTCATCCCACGGCGATGCGGGCGGGCAATGGTCACTCATCATTGAGGCTCCTACCGCCATGCACAGCGCCACGGCTGCGTCGATCTTGTTCAGGGCCCTCTGTTTGGAGAGCCAGTAATTGTCCCAGCGGTCAGTCTCGATCACCGCCGACATGATTGCGGAGATCAGCACCGGACTGCGCCGCAGCCGGATCCGGCCTTCCAGCATCATCTCTTCGAGTTGGCGCACAGAGCCCGGCATCCACAGGCCCTGCGGCTCGCGGTCAGTACTTTTGACCGCCAGTTTCATGGCTTCGGTCGGCTTGCCGCGTTTGGTGCCGCCTTGCGGGTGTTCGACGAACTCCAGATTGAGCCCGACCTCGGCAATGTCTTCTTCGAGACGGCGAAAGGCGTAGCGATCATAGGCGACCATCTGGACGTCGAAATCGCGGTCGTATTCGGCAAGCGCCTGGGCAACGTGCCGGAAATTGATGTTCTCGCCTTGGGGCGCCTGCAAGAAACCCTGGCGGACCCAGACGTCGTAGGGCTGCTTGTCGCGCAGGGTGCGCGCAGCAAGTGTGTCGCCTGGCGTCCAGGCCTCGACCCAGGCATCGAAGCAGGGCTTGCCGTTCTTCTCGCCAGTCCGCTGCACCGCCGCGAGTGCGGTAATGTCACGGTTCTGGCTGAGATCGAGCCCGAGCCAGACCTTGGTCCCGGGCGTAGGATCGAAATCTGCCAGCAGCGGTTCCAGCGTTGCCCTGGTCATCCAGGCGGTCTCGGCGTCGGTCCAGACGCAGAAGTGAAGCCGCAGGATGCCGTTCAGCTGACCCGGAATGGACCTGGCCTGGGCGACCACCTCGGTGAGGTATTCGGCCGTGATCGTCACGCCCAGCAGCGGGTTGGCCTTAATCCAGCAGCCCGGGTCGTTCAGCGGGTCGTCACCGTCATCGAGCGCGCAGACGTAAGAGAACGTCGTGTCGTCCAGTACCTCGCCCAGATAGGTGGGGTCGGTCAGGGCGTCGATATTGCCAGCAGCCACCTTGACCGCGTGTTCGTGTTCCTCCCAAGCGACCGAATTCCGGTCCGATCCGGAGTTGGTGATCATGAACAGCAGCGGCTCGCGCCTGAACTTGAACCCGCGCTCCAGCATCTCGATGATCGAGCGGTCGGGCAGCTCGTGGATCTCGTCCGCCAGCACGAAATATGGCCGAGGGCCCGAGCCGGTCTTGCCGGTATCGCGCGACACTGGCCGGAAGAATGAGCCCGATCCATGGTGGGCGATGTTGAACTCGCGCCCGGGACCGCCGGAGAACTCCAGACGTTTGGCCAGGGCCGGTGACTGACGCACCATCTTCACCGCGTCGGCAAAGAGAATGCCGGCCTGCTCGCGCTTGGCTGCAGCGGCATAGATCTGGGCACCGGCTTCACCGGCGGCGGTCATCCCGAACAGGCCAATGCCGCCAGCGACCGGGGATTTACCGTTGCCCTTGCCCTGCTCGATATAGGCCCGGCGGAACCGACGCCGACCGTCGGCGCGTTTCCAGCCGAACAGCGAGCCGATGATGAAGGCCTGGCTCGGTTCCAGATGGAACGGTTGGCCCTCGAACTGGCCCTCAGAAAGTTTGAGTACCTCCTCGAAGAATCCGAAGGCGTGGGTGGCGGCATCAAGGTCGAACCGTATGCCGTCGGTGCGTTTCAGGTCGTCGAGGTGGCGGCGACAGGCGTTGCGAACATGCGGCCCAGCGATGATCTCGCCCACGACCACGGCCCTCGCATAGGCGCTGGTGCGATCAGCCGAAGAAGCGGTCGGCGGGGTCGGCGTTTTGGTCCGACGCCTGGGTTTCGATGCGGGTTCTGGCACTGGGCGTCATCCCGAACTCGGCGGCGTATCGCATCATGTCTGAGGCGGCCTTGTTGGCGATTTGGACCCAGCGAGCATAGGCCTTAGCGTAGGCGGCGAGCGCAACGAACTCGACCTCGAAGGGCAGCCCGATCTGGCGTAGCCAGTGGAGGCGTGGCAACCACAAGAGCCTCGGGGCTGGCAATAATTTGATCTGTGAGCGACAGTCAGTTGCCCTAGGAATGGGTTTGGTGTGTGGCGAGTTGGAGTCAATGGAATGGGTGACGAAGACAACGAACCTGCAGCGGACGAAAACGTTTGCCCATTCTGTGCCTCTGCCGATGACTGTGAGCATTTGCTCCTGGTTGTCGATCTGACGTTTGGAACCTCCGACGGAGGTGCCCTCTTTGACGCTTTTGGCGATCGCTGGAGAACGATCTCGGATCAGGAAAATGATGACTTCGATGAGCGCGAGACATTCACCGAGCTGCTCGAAGAAGTGGATTCCTTGTCAGACGCCTCGCTCGGGTACGTCATTGAAGGCGGACCTGGTATGACTTCGGAATATCGAGTGTACTTCTGCTTATCGCAGGAGCGAGTGCAAGCAGCTGTAGCGAGGTTTGAGGCAGCGTCCTCTGCGCATTCCGATGTTGAGAAGGATCGTTACGAGCTGGAAGTGCCTGACATCGTCATGAGCGCAAGCGTAAATGCATTTTCGTTGGCCTGGGATTCGTTCGGTGGGGAGGAGTTGGTATGTGGCCGGGTCCTTGAAGTGCGTTACCTCACAAAAAATGGATCAATTGCACATCTGGAATCTATCGGATGGGATGCAAAATCATCATCAAGCACAGTGGTCACTGTTGAGTATGAGGTCTGGGTTATGCCCAAAAAATTCGCACCCGAAAATCCTCAGACCCTGATTTATCGACGCGAGCGAGTAGCAGTCGATTTAGATGACCTAGTTTACGATCGGCTCGTTACATATGGCTTGGGCCCCGAGCGAAATCATTTTGATTGGGTGCAGATTTCAGAAAATTATGGAAATATCAGTGACATTAATTTCCCAGAAGAAAACGCAGATGATTTGGCTGATAAAATCAAATCAATGCAACATGAAGGCGTAATAGATTTTTTTAAGGATGGCGGCCAAATACCAGAGAATTTATCTAAGCCTGTATTGGATGTTTATCTTGAATTTTTCGATATCGCCCAAAACCAAAACAAAATCGAGGAGCAGGAAACCAGATCGTGGGAGGCTGCCGAATTTGCGAGGGAAAATGAAGACAGGCTGCATTTCTCCGAGCTGAAATTTGACGTCGATGCTATTGAGAGGCCAGCGCAGCATCGCATGGAGTCGGAAAAACAAGGCGGCAGGCGTTTAGTGATGATTTTACCCAGTATTCACAAATCTCGCTTGCTCTATATATTTTCCTGTCCACCCACGAGCATTGACAGTGGCTGGAATATTGAGGCTTCTATTGTACGTAAAGTGCCTTCAAAGTTTTTTTACGTAGAACAAGCGAAAGAAAAATTCGAAATCTTTATAGGTATGTCAGATGATGATCTTGAAAATGCTGTTATCGCGCAGATCAAAGATGGGTCAATGGCACAGCGATTTAGCCGGTCTATATAGGGATCAATAATCCAAGTAGGCGTCCACGAGACCGATACGGATGTCCTGATTAGAGCACTTTCCGACCAATCTGGCTCGCCGGGACGGAGCCGATTTTGGCCCAGCGCTAGGCGAGAGGAGGGAGCTATGCTTGTCCATAGTGA